>JAWWQA010000219.1:0-4792 GCA_033854695.1 Rubrobacteraceae bacterium | reverse complement strand
TGCTTCTCTCTTTCCTCTGCCACTATACGTTCTCCCGCTGTTTTTGGTTCAGGACGGTCAGGAGCCGGGCGATGTTCTTCCGGACCTCCTTGAGCTGTCCCGTGTTCTCCAACTGACCTGTCGCGTGCTGGAAACGCAGGTTGAACAGCTCCCGCCGTGCCCGGACGACACGCTGCTCGAGCTCCTCGACGTCCAGCTCGCGCACCTCTGCTACTTTCATGAGCTCCCACCTCCCCGGACCAGGAAGCGAGTCTTTATGGGAAGCTTCTGGGCGGCGAGCATCATAGCCTCACGCGCCAGTTCCTCGTTGACCCCGCTCATCTCGAACATCACGCGGCCGGGTTTGACGACCGCGACGTAGCTCTCGGGGCTACCCTTGCCGCTGCCCATGCGCGTCTCGGCCGGCTTCTTCGTCACCGGCTTGTGGGGGAAGATGTTGATCCAGACCTTCCCTCCACGCTTGATCTTCCTGGTCATCGCGATACGGGCGGCCTCTATCTGGCGGTTGGTGATCCAGGACGCCTCCAGGGCCTGTAGCCCGTACTCGCCGAACTGAACCTCGGTGCCGCCCTTGGCCTGGCCCCGCATCCGGCCCCGGTGGGGCTTCCTGTACTTTAGCTTTTTCGGTACCAGCATTGCTTACCGTCTCCCAGCCGTATCCTCGTCATGAACCCCATGATTGATCCAGACCTTTACCCCGATCTGGCCCATCTGGGTTTTGGCTTCCTTGAAGCCATAATCTATGTCCGCGTCGAGCGTGTGCAGCGGTACCCGGCCCTCGGAGATGGTCTCCGACCGGCTCATCTCGATACCACCCAGGCGCCCGCCGCACTGTATCCTGGCACCCTCAGCCCCGCTGCGCATCGCGCTCGTGAGCGCCCGCTTCATCGTCCGCCGGAACGCCGCCCGACCTTCGAGCTGCTCGGCAATAGACTCTGCCACGAGCGAAGCGTTGAGCTCGGGACGCGAGACCTCCCGCACGTTGACCTGCACCTTCTTCTTGGTGATGCGCTCCAACTCGTTCCTCAGAGCGTCGACCTCGCTACCGCCCTTGCCGATGACGATACCGGGACGGGCAGTGTGGATGTCGACCGCGACCTCGCCCTGCTCGGCGGCCTTGCGGATCGTGATGTTGGCGATGCCGGCCCGAGAGAGCTTCTTCTCGATGTGCTCCCGGATCTTGAGGTCCTCGCCCAACAGCTCGGCGTAATCCCGATCCGAGTACCAGCTGCTCTTGAAGTCCACCTTCTCGCCCTTGCGTTTGACCCCGAGCCTGAAGCCCTCCGGGTGTACTTTCTGACCCAATCTACTCTTCCTCCTCGCCCTCGGGCGTGCCCACGGTGACCGTAGCACCCACGGGGGGCTCCAGCTCGACCGTTATGTGGCTGGTCCGCTTGCGGATCATGGTAGCGCGACCCATCGCCCGCGGGCGATAGCGCTTTATCGTCGGCCCCTCGTCGATCTTTATGGTCTTGACCCGCAGCTCGTCGACGTCCGCGTCCATGTTGTTCTCTGCGTTGGCGGCAGCACTATCTAGCACGTCGCCGACGATCTTGGCAGCCCGCTTGTTGGTAAATCGCAACAAAGAGACCGCTTCCGGGTAGCTCTTGCCCCGGATCTCATCCGCCACCAGGCGTGCCTTGCGAGGAGCTATGCGCACGTACTTCGCTACGGCCCGCATTTATCTGCGCCTCGCAGTCTTGTCGCTCTTTATGTGGGTGCGGAAGGTCCGCGTCGGGGCGAACTCGCCGAGCTTGTGGCCGACCATGCTCTCCGTGCAGTACACGGGCACGTGCTTGCGCCCGTCGTGCACGGCGATGGTGTGGCCGACGAACTCGGGGTAGATCACCGAATCCCGACTCCACGTCTTGAGCATCCTGCGCTCGTTGTTCTCGTTCATCCTGAGGATGCGCTCCATAAGGCGCTCCTCGACGTACGGAGCCTTTTTAGATGACCGCGTCACCTAGCGCCTCCTTCCTTTCCTACGCCGCCGGACGATCATCGCGTCCGACCTCTTGTGCTTCTTCCTCGTGGGCGAGCCCAGCGTTGGCTTGCCCCACGGCGTGACCGGCGCCCGGCCCGGCGTGCTCTTGCCCTCGCCACCGCCGTGCGGGTGATCCACCGGGTTCATCACCGTCCCGCGTACCGTCGGCCTCACACCGAGGTGCCGCTTGCGGCCCGCCTTGCCCAACCGCACATTCTGATGCGACTGGTTGCCGACCACACCAACGGTAGCCCGGCACTCGGCCCGGACCCTGCGGCGCTCTCCGGAAGGCAGCCGGAGCGTCACCAGACTACCCTCGCGCGCCACGATCTGGGCGCTCGTCCCGGCGCTCCGGGCCATCTGGGCGCCCTTGCCGGGCTCGAGCTCGACGTTGTGCACCACGGTACCTACCGGGATGCGGTTCAGGGGCAAGGCATTCCCCACATCTACTTCAGCGTCGGGGCCGCTCATGACGATGGAGCCCACCGTCAGGTTGCGCGGCGCGAGTATGTAGCGCTTCTCGCCATCGTGGTAGTGCAGGAGCGCGATGTTCGCCGAGCGGTTCGGGTCGTACTCGATCGCCGCAACCGTCGCCGGAACCCCATCCTTGTCGCGCTTGAAGTCTATGAGCCGGTAGCGCCGCTTGTGCCCGCCACCGATGTGGCGGGTGGTGATGCGCCCCTGGTTGTTGCGTCCGCCCGTCTTGTGGTTCTTGGCGAGCAGCTTCTTCTCCGGCTTCTCTCTCGTAACCGAGTCGCGCGTGAGGACGGAGGAGTTCCTCCGGCCCGCGGTCGTCGGCTTATAACGTCGTGCAGGCATCCTAGACCCCCTCGAACAACTCTATACGCTCGCCCTCGGCGAGCCGGACCACGGCCTTCTTCCAGGTAGCTGTCCGGCCCCGCATGAGGCCCTGGCGTTTCGGCTTGCTCTTCACGTTCACGGTGTTGACCTTGTAGACCCTCACGTCGAAGGCCTCTTCTATGGCGCGTTTGATCTGGTTCTTGTTCGCACGCTTGTCCACCTGGAACGTATACTGGTTCTCCGTCTCGATCAGGTTGTAGCTCTTCTCGCTTATAACCGGACGAATTATTATCTGATGCGGATCCATCCCTACCTATCCTCCCGATTCCCAACGAGCTTCTCGTAGGCCGCCCGGGAGAAGACTACCTCTCGCGCCCGCAAGAGCTCGTAGACCCCGTACTCGTAGGGACCAACTACCGTCACCTTCGGCAGGTTCCGAAAAGAGAGAGCTGCATGCTCATCTTCCTCGGTCACGACCACTAAAGTAGGCCCTTCGAGCTCCATATTCTGGAGCAGCTCTCTGGCCTGCTTGGTGGACGGCTTGTCGAAGCCCAGCGAGTCGAGCACGTACAGCTCGCCGTCCCCGGCCTTGGCCGAGAGCGCCCCGTAGAACGCCGCGCGGGCCTCTTTGCGGTTTATGCGCTTTTGGGAGCGCTCCGTCTTCGGTTTGGGCCCGCCCCAGGTACCGCCGCCAACGCGATTCGGCGGCTTTATGTCGCCTGCCCGCGCCCGGCCGGTACCCTTCTGGCGATACAGCTTACGGCCCGAGCCTACGACCTCGCTGCGACCCTTCGTCGAGGCTGTGAAGCGCCGCCGGGCGTCCAGCTCAGCAACGACGGCCCGGTGTATGACGTGCTCCTTAGGCTCGGTCTCGAAGTGCGGACCAGAGAGATCCAAGTCCGACCTCTGCCCGCTCCTGGCGTCGAAAAGGTGTGCCTTCGCCACCCTACTCACCCGCCTTTCGGATCTTGACTACCGAGCCCTTGCCGCCCGGCACCCCGCCGCGCACCCAGAGCTCGTTCTTCTCGGTATCCACGGCTACGACCCGCAGGTTCTTGACCGTGACGCCCTCGTTGCCCATCTGCCCCGGCATCTTCTGGCCTGGAAAGATTCTCGCAGGGTCTGCCGAGGCGCCAACGGAGCCTGGCTGACGAATGTTGTGCGACCCATGACTTACCGGACCCCGACTAAAGCCGTGGCGCTTCACGGTCCCCTGGAAGCCTTTGCCCTTGGAGACTGCGGTGACATGTACCTTGTCACCTTCGTTTAGAACGTCCACCCCGATGGTCTCGCCGACCTCTCCGGAGACGTCACGCAGCTCCTTGAGGTGCTTCCTCGGCGGGGTCTCGTGCTTCTCGAACTGGCCCGCGTGCGGCCGATTTACCTTGCGCGTGGGCACGACCCCGAAGCCGACCTGGACCGCGTCGTAGCCGTCTTCGTTGGCGGTACGGACCGCCGTTATGAAGTTAGGCTCGACTTCGATCACGGTCACGCTCACGAGCGTGCCATCGTCCTGGAAGGCCTGAGTCATGTGCTTTTTGCGCCCGAATATAGCCGTCGCCATGCTAGGTCGCCTTGATCTCGATGTTCACACCGGCCGGGAGGTCCAGGCGCTGCAGCGAGTCCACCGTTCGCGGTGTAGGCTGCTGGATGTCTATGAGACGCTTGTGCGTGTGTAGCTTGAAGTGCTCGCGCGAGTCCTTGTCCTTGAAGGGACCCCGGATCACCGTGTACACGCTCCTCTTCGTCGGCAGAGGAACGGGGCCGAAAACGAAGGCCCCGGTCCGCTCCGCCGTGTCCACTATGGACTTGGCCGTCTTGTCTATGACCTCGTGGTCGTAGGCCTTTAGCTTTATCCTGATCTTCGATACAGCCACAGACCTACTCCACTATCTCGGTGACGACGCCAGCACCAACCGTCCTGCCACCCTCACGAATGGCAAAGTTCAAGCCCTCGTCCATAGCGATTGGACTTATCAACTCCACGTTCATTACCGTGTTGTCTCC
>JAWWQA010000218.1:0-10435 GCA_033854695.1 Rubrobacteraceae bacterium | reverse complement strand
GTTTTTCCCGTTCAACGGGATAAAAGAGTCGTTCTTCGGGGACCTGCACGCTACCGGCAAGGAAGGGGTGCGCATATTCACCGAGAACAACGTCGAGATCACACGCTTGTTCTCCGACCCGAGCCACAACCCGGCCGTCGTCTACCCTGAAGAAGCCGGAGCGTAGGCAGCTTTCAGCCATCAGCTGTTAGCCTTCAGTTTTTCGTGGCGTAGCCCTCGCGCTCACGAAACGCCTCCCGGTAGGGAGAATCTCCGGACCAGCGATTTGCCTAGCGCCGCCGGGGCAACGAACCGGACGGTAAAAAGCTGACGAGCCGAATGCTGACAGCTCTCATATTTGACCCGCGCCGGCGCCTCCCCTAATCTTCCTCTAGGGAAAAGCTAGAGGGAAGAGGAGGTGCGGCTTTATGCAACGTACGTTCGAGTCCGCGGGTGGTGGCCGTGGATAGGCTCGGCGGAGAAGGCACTGGTCGGACATCCTCTATCAGGCCAGTCATAATCTCAAGCTTCATCGGTACCACCATCGAGTGGTATGACTTCTTCCTCTACGGGACTGCGGCGGCGTTGGTCTTCAATGAGTTGTTCTTCCCGAGCTTCGACCCGCTAACCGGGACTCTACTCGCTTTCTCCACGTACGCCGTGGGCTTCGCGGCGCGCCCCTTGGGGGGAATAGTCTTTGGACACTACGGGGACAGGATCGGGCGCAAGGCGATGCTCGTATTGGCGCTCGTGATCATGGGCATCGCAACGTTCCTGATAGGGCTCTTGCCGACCTATAACTCGGTAGGTGTTCTGGCGCCGATCCTGCTCGTTGCGCTTCGCTTCATCCAGGGCATCGGGATCGGCGGCGAGTGGGGCGGGGCCGTATTGATGGCGGTCGAGCACTCGCCCCCGGGTCGGCGCGGCTACTACGGGAGCTGGCCTCAGATGGGGGTCCCGGCGGGGCTCCTGCTCGCGAACCTGGCCTTCTTCGCCTCCTCGTCGCTCTTGCCCGAGGAGCAGTTCCTTCAGTGGAGCTGGCGGATACCGTTCCTGGTGAGCATCGTGCTCGTCGGCGTCGGACTGTTTATACGGCTTCAGCTCCTGGAGACTCCCGCCTTCGCGCAGGTCCAGGAGACGGGGAGCGAGGCGAACATGCCCATAATAGACGTGATCCGCATCTACCCGAAGAATGTGCTTCTGGCGATGGGTATGCGAATCGCCGAGAATGGAACATTCTACGTTTTGACCGTCTTCGTGCTCAGCTACGTCGCGACCGAGTTGGGGATGGACCGGAATATAGGTCTAATCGGGGTTCTGATCGCCTCTATAATCGGACTCTTAATTATCCCGTTTTACGGAGCGCTCTCGGATCGCTTCGGACGACGACCGGTGTACCTCTTTGGTGCGGTTTTCTCGCTGATCTTCGCCTTCCCGTTCTTCTGGCTCTTGAACACAGGGGTCGCCCCCCTGATCTGGCTTGCCATCATCCTCGGCGTTAACGTAGGACATGACGCAATGTATGGCCCACAGGCGGCCTACTTCTCCGAGCTCTTCGGAACCAGGGTGCGCTACTCTGGGGCTTCTTTGGGCTACCAGCTTGCCTCGGTCCTGGCGGGTGGTCTATCGCCGCTCATCGCCACCTATTTGCTCTCGGTGTCCGGCTACTGGGCGGTTGCCTTCTACACAGCCGCGATGGCGCTCATAACCGTGATCTCCGTGCTCCTGGCCTCGGAGACCTTCCAGGGCGACATCGCCACAGAGCAGCCGGAGGAGCGCCAGCTCATCACCGAGAGTTAGTGGCCGAGGAGCGCGACCGCGAGGTTTGCGCCCGAGATAACGACTGCTACAATCCCGTGAACCGGGGAAGTACAACGAGGAGGGTTTATGCAGCCGGAGGACGTTGAGGGCCTGACCGTCGGGGGGCTCCTGGATCTGGTAACAGAGCGCCGCCCGCAAGACGACGCGCTCGTCTATGTGGACCGGGGCCTAAGGTACTCCTACACGGAGTTCAAAGACGTCGTGGAGAAGTGCGCCCGGGCGCTGATGGTCCTGGGATTGGAGAAGGGCGACCACGTAGCGATGTGGGGACAGAACGTGCCGGAGTGGGTGATCCTGCAGTTCGCCACCGGCAAGATCGGCGCGGTACTGGTGACCATCAACCCGGCGTACAAATCCAACGAGCTCAGGTACGTCCTGGAGCAGTCGGACGCAGCGGCCTTGTTTCTCACGCAGGGTATCAAGGATGCGAACTTCGTGGAGATTCTGGAAAAAGCTGTTCCCGACCTCGCCGACGCCGGGCCGGGCGAACTGGAGGTCGAGGGTCTATCGTATCTCAAGAACGTCGTACTCATCGGGGACGAGCCCGCGAGCCCGCGGGGCGTCACCGGCTACGACGAGTTCATGGAGGGAGCCGAGAAGGTTTCGGAAGAGGAACTACGCCAACGGCAGGCCTCTCTCGATGCGGACGAGGTCATAAACATGCAGTACACCTCGGGGACGACGGGCTTCCCCAAAGGTGTCCAGCTCACCCACGCGAACATCGTCAAGAACGCCTTCTACATCGGCGAGTGCATGGAGCTCGGGCCCAAGGATAGGGTCTGCATCCCGGTGCCGTTCTTCCACTGCTTCGGGTGCGTACTCGGCACGCTCAACACCGTTACCCACGAGGGGACCATGGTGCCCGTTGAGCAGTTCGACCCGGAGGAGGTCCTGAAGGCTGTTCACGAGGAGCGGTGCACGGCGCTCCTGGGCGTCCCGACCATGTTCATCGCGGAGCTGGAGCACGAGAACTATGGGGAGTACGACACGAGCAGTTTGCGCACCGGGATCATGGCGGGTAGCCCCTGCCCCGAAGAGGTGATGAAGCAGGTAGTGAACGATATGGGGGCGGATGAAATCACCATCGCCTACGGCCAGACCGAATCTAGTCCCGTCATCACCCAGACCCGCACCGAGGATCCGGTAGAGCTCCGCGTCTCGACGGTCGGACGCAAGCTGCCAGACGTCGAGGTCAAGATCGTGGATGTAGATACCGGCGAGGAGGTCGGGACGGGAGAGCAGGGCGACCTCTGCACCCGCGGCTACCATGTTATGAAGGGCTACTACAAGATGCCCGACAAGACGGAGGAGGTCATAGACGAAGACGGCTGGCTGCACACCGGGGACCTGGCGGTCATGGACGAGAATGGCTACGTCAAGATAACGGGGCGGGCGAAGGACATGATCATCCGCGGTGGTGAGAACGTCTACCCGCGCGAGATCGAGGAATTCCTCTACACCCACCCGGAGATCTCCGACGTGCAGGTCTACGGCGTCCCGGACGAGAAATACGGCGAACAGATCGCCGCCGCCATAATACTGAAGAAGGACTCTTCCCTCACCGCCGATGACGTAAAGGAGTTCTGCCGCGAGAACATCGCCCACTATAAGGTTCCCGAGTACGTGGACTTCGTCGAGGAATATCCGATGACGGCGAGTGGCAAGATCCAAAAATACAAGCTGCGCGAGTCAGCCGTCGAACGCTACGGGCTCGAGGCTGCCGGGGTGGAGTGACCTCGCGGGTCTTCTACGCTAATCGGCTGCCGGTCCCTGGCCCTTGGCGATGAGCTGGCGCTCCTCGGGCCGATGGGCCCGACGCTGCCGGAGGAGTACGGTTGCTCCGGCGGCAACTTCGTGGCCTAAAACCTCTCGGGTACAATAGGAGTATATGGTTCCCGCAAGCATAAATCCTTTGCGTTCTGGTTCGTCGGCCGAATCTCCAGGGGTGAATCGGCTTCCTCCCGACTCAAGAGTGCTCCTGGGCCGCCTCGCTCGTGATCTCGAGATCATGTACGGCGAGCGATATCGCAGCCTCGGACTCTGACAGCTACTCAGCTCGCAAGCTCTGCGGCCATAAGCATCAGGCCGCCGTCCATCACGACGACCTGATCCCGTGCCAGAGATTTCTGCCTAGCTCTCCAGGCGGGTTTGAAGCTGGATCTCCACGTTACCCCTGAGAGCGTTCGAGACAGGGCAAAGCTGCTCGGCCTCACGGGCGGCGTTCTCGAACGCTTCCTCGTCTATGCCGGGCACCTTACCCCGCACGTCGAGGTCCATGGTCGTGATCTTGAGCTGCTCGTCGTCCAGAGTGCACACGGCGTCCACCTCGAGCCGCTCCGGAGGCGTGTCCTTCCCGGCCAGCGTGTGAGAGAGCGCCATCGCATAGCACGTGGCATGAGCGGCGGCTATAAGCTCCTCGGGGCTGGTCTTGCCGTCTGGCTGCTCCACCCGCGAGGCAAAGGTTACGGGAGAATCCTGCAGTACCCCACTGCCCTCCGAGAGACTTCCGCTGCCCTCTGCCAGATCCCCCTCCCAAACCACGTGCGCTTCACGTTCCACCATAGCCATTATCTACTCCTCCTTCGTATCTTATGAAGTATGCTAACAAAAACTTCCTTGTCGGTAAGCTGTACTACGCGGTTTCGCTGGATTCTAGAAAAGTATCGCTAGTTTGCTCTTGAGGGCTTGCAGACGAAGACCGTTCGATCGATGGGTGGTGCATCCACCTGTTTTTCGGATTGTACCCCTGTGCCAGGCACAGAGCACATATCTCACGGCGCCGAGTCCCTCTCGCGGAGCACTTCTATCTTTCGCAGATAGACGCCAGAGCATATGCAACCCGGAGACCCCTGCCAGAGGGTAGACTCCTTACGCTTGCCTGCTGCACTGCCCGCGTGCCAGCTATTCATCCAAAATAGCTTAATTCGAGGAACAACGAAACCTTTCCCGAGGCCACCAAAGCCAGGGTTGTCCTAAAGAATACAAAAATTTACAAAAATTTCTTCCAAAACACTAAAGTTTTTTCACCAAATCATTAATAATATAGAAGATACGTTTGATCAATGAAAAAGGGGGGGCATGGGTTGCGGCATTCAGTCCTGGCTTTGTTCGCGGCTATAGTCGTAGCGAGCGGGGTCGCGGTGGGTGTGGCCCAGGCTGAGACCGGTGCGGACGTATACTGGCAGGTGGTTGACAATGCCAGTGAAGATCGCTTCAAGGCGGACGAGGGCTGGGGGACGAGCTCCTATGGACGCGGCGTAATGGACGATAACTACCGCTTCGCCCGCCCGGCGGAGGGTGCGGAGCCTGCGCAGTTCAAGTTCGAGATACCGGAGACTGCGAACTACGCCGTCTATGCTAGCTGGCCTCAAGTCAAGGGCGGAAACGACTCGGTTCCGGTGGGAGTCGTGACGACCTCGGGCACTGAGTGGACGTTGGTGAACCAGCAGCGAGACGGCGGCCGGTGGGTGCGACTCGGCGTGTACGAGATGCAGGCCGGTGATGACTACGCCGTCCTGTTCTCACGGGAGACGACCGGCCGGGATTACGTGATTGCCGACGCCGTGAAGGTGGAGTATGACTCCGCCATCGCTTCTCCTTCCGAACCCGCCAAAAGCGAGGAGGCCAGTAAGGACTCCGAAAGCAACAAAGCCAGTAAGGACCCCGAAAGCAACAAAGCCAGTAAGAACTCCGAAATGAGCGACCAGGCTGGACGGCCGGGACAGGACGTGGTAACCGAGGCCAGGAAATGGATCAATGTTCCGTACCGCCTCGGTGGGATATCGCACCGCGGAATAGACTGCTCCGGCCTTACGATGATGGTTTACAAGAAGGCCGGCGTCTCGCTGCCACACTCTGACAATCAGCAGTATCGTCACGGCCGCAAGGTCTCTGGGTCCCCCGAGCCCGGCGACCTGGTCTTCTTCAACGAGCACGGTAAAGGGATATCCCACGAAGGTATATACGCGGGCAACGGAAAGTTTATACACGCTTCGGACTACTTCAACAAGGTCACCGAGAGCGAGATGAAGTACGTAAAGGGCTACGTGGGCGCGAGGAGGATACTTTAGAGCGTTCCAGCTAATACCTCGCGCAGGGGTGTTGATTGTGCCTTACACTACGGGCGGTACAGGTATTGTAGCTCTGGAGTGGGGCTGAGCCCTGCGGTTTCGAGCACCTTCAGGGCATCGGGCTCGCTTGGGGCGAGGCGGGACTGGAGGAGCCCTAAGAGGTCCAGGGACCGCTTATAGCGGACGACGGTTGCCCCCCTTACGCCCGCGAGCTCCCCGGAGAGCTCGGCGGCGCGATCTAGATCTCCGAGTTCGTCCACGAGCCCCAGGGACTTGGCCTGCAGGCCCGAGTAGACGCGGCCGTCCGCGAGCTTGCGCACCTGGTCTTCCGGGAGGCCGCGGCCCTCAACGATTACCTTGACGAAGCCATCGTAGGACTCGTCTATGAGGGATTGGAGGATCTCCAGCTCCTCTTCGGTGGGTTCGCGAGTGGGGGAGCCGATGTCCTTAAACTTCCCACTCTTTACCACCTCTTCTTTAAGGCCGAGTTTATCGGCAGCCTCCGCGAAGTTCAGGTAGGAGAAGATCACACCCAGAGAACCCGTGAGGGTGGACTCGTTGGCCACTACCTTATCGGCGGCGGTGGCGATGTAGTATCCACCCGAGGCCGCCGTCTCGCCCATCGAGACGACCACTGGCTTGTTTGTAGTCTGCTTGAATTCACGGATGCTCTCGTGCATCTGGTCGCTGGCAACGACGCTGCCGCCCGGCGAGTTTATCTCGAGTACTACGGCCTTGACGCTCCTATCCTCGGCGGCCTGCCTTAGCTGGTTGCGAAGAGCCGTCGGGGTAGCGGCCGGCGTACTCAGAGGGAGCGACTGCTGGGACCCTATCGTCCCGACGACGGGTAGGACGGCGATCTTGTCGGCGCCCTGTCCAGAGACGTACTCCTCATCAAAGGTCTCGGGGGCCACCGCGCTACCGCCGCCCTGCCTGCCATAACCGGCAATGAGAACCAGCGCGATAATGCCCACCATAAGAAACAAGAGCCCGAAGACGATAGCTCCACCGATCAACAACCCTCGTCCTCGCCGGGAAGGTCCCGACGGCGGAGCCGGGGGAGGCCCGCCCGGTGGCTCGGGGGGCTGGCCGCCCGACCGGCCGCTGGAGATCGCGTTCTCCCCTTCTCTGTGCTGCCCGTGTCCGGCTTCCAAACCGAATCCCTCCTCTTGATTCAAGCAGTTAAGGTGTACCGGCTGAGCCGGCCGCTTCGAGTGGGACGGCAACCAGGGTGCCCGAAACCACTACTCTGATGAGTATAAGCGCTGAGCAGCCGGCGCACGAGATGGCGCAGGAGCCGACTGACCGGCCGTAGCCGATTCGGCGAACGAAGGCGGTGCCTATGACCACGAGGGCCACGTTCCAGCATGGGCTACGAGTATGGCACGAAGCTCTATACAGATCGGGTACCCTTGCGTCGCGAGCAACCGCCAGCCGCGTTCGTAGGGTTGATTGACGGTCGTCCTCATAGGGTAGTACGACGAGGGAATGGAACGAGAGAAAGGATCCTCTGCATGTCCGGACCGGAGACCCCGAAGCTTATGGTAGACGTCGTCGTTCCGTCAGAGGACGGGCGCGTTCTTTTTATCCGCCGCGCGAGCGACCCCTACGAGGGCCAGTGGGCTCTGCCGGGTGGATTCGTGGAGGTGGGGGAGACGTTGGAGGATGCTGCGGTCCGAGAGGCCGAGGAAGAGACTGGACTAACGGTTGAGATAGTGCGCCTCGTTGGCGTCTACTCGGACCCAGATCGCGACCCCCGCGGTCACAACGTCAGCGTTGCCTATCTCGCTCGCGCCCGGGAGGGTGAGCCGTCAGCCGCCTCAGACGCCGCCGAGGCTGCCTTCCTAGATCCCTCGACAGTAGAGCTGGCCTTTGATCACGAGAAGATAATCGCCGACGCCCTCTCCGGCGGGGCCCCTCCTACGTACTGATCTATCACGCGGGATCAGATACAGGTTGAACGAAGATCGCCCGCGCCAGACTTTCTCCTAGAGGATGCTTCTCCCCGCCCTCATCCTCGACGATAACGACGCCGTCGAGGGCGCGTACCTCCCTGACGGCGAGGATGTGCCCGGGGATGAGCCCGCGCTCCCCAAGATAGTTCAGAACCGATACACTCTCGTCGTTGACCTTGACGATGCGAACTCGCTGCCCGGCCTCGGCTTCGCTCAAAGGGCTGGAACTTTCGGGGACCAGAGTGCCGTCCGCGGTGGGGATGAGGTCCCCGTGCGGATCGCGGCCGGGATGCTCTAGAAGCTCCGCTAGACGCTCCGTGAACTCGTCAGAGACGGCGTGCTCGAGCCTCTCGGCCTCCGCGTGGACGTCCTGCCACGAATACCCGAGGTGCTCCATGAGGAAAGTCTCGATCAAGCGATGCCGCCGCACAAGCCTCAACGCCTCTGCCAGCCCGTGCTGCGTCAACGATGCCCCCCGATACCTCTCGTACCTGACCAGCCCCATCTCCTGCAATCGCCCGAACATACCCGTTACCGATGCCGACGAAATAGAGAGCCTCTCGGCAACGTCCTTCGTGGAAGCCGCCCCCCCTCCGGCTACCTCCCAGATGGCCTTCAAGTAATCGCCTACAGAGGAGGAAGGCTCAGCTGTTGCGTAGTCACTCATGCCAACCGAACTATAGACGACGCTAATTGTCTTATCAATAGTGCCAAAGCTTGACTTTTGAAGCTTCTACGTTATAGGATTAGGTGTACCTAAAAATAGTGCTTAGTATTTTAGAGAAGAGGGTTTTATGGACGACCGTTCTACCACTGAGATCGAAGCTGTCGAAGGAGTTCTGCCGGGGGAGAGTGCTACTGCACGGGCGGCCCACCAGTCGCTCAAAGGGGAGCGGCGAGGTCTGGCGCGTCTGTGGCCCTTTCTGGGGCCGGCTTTCATCGCGGCGGTAGCCTATGTGGACCCTGGCAACTTCGCGACGAACATCTCGGCTGGGGCGCAGTTCGGCTATCTTCTTCTATGGGTGATCCTGGCCTCGAACCTGATGGCCATGCTCATACAATCGATGTCGGCCAAGCTCGGGATCGCCACGGGGAAGAACCTGCCGGAGGTGTGTCGTGAGCGGTTCCCGAAGCTGGTGTCTTGGGGACTTTGGGGGCAGGCGGAGGTCATCGCCATGGCCACGGACCTGGCGGAGTTCATCGGTGCGGCTCTGGCTCTGAACTTGCTCTTCGGCATTCCCTTGCTGCCCGCAGGCCTTTTGACCGCGGTTGGCGCGTTCGGCATACTATCGTTGCAGAGGCGTGGCTTCAGGCCAATGGAAGCGGTCATCACCGCTATGATCGGGGTGATCGTTCTCGCCTTCGCCTTCCAGATGTTCTACGCCGAGCCGGAAGGCTCGCGTATCCTCGCCGGGCTCTTCACGCCGCAATTCGCGGGCACCGAGAGCGTGTTGCTCGCCGCGGGTATCCTGGGTGCGACGGTCATGCCGCATGTGATCTACTTGCACTCGGCCCTCACTCAGCAGCGGGTAGTGGGTAAGACTGATGAGGAGAGGCGGAAGATCTTCCGCTTCGAGCTCATAGACGTGATGATCGCCATGGCCATCGCAGGAACCATCAACGCGAGCATGTTGATCATGGCCGCGGCCCTCTTCAACGCCAACGGTCTCACCAACGTCGGCGACATCGACCTCGCCTTCGAGCAACTACGCGTCCTGGTAAGCGACAACGCGGCGATCATCTTTGGTGTGGCCCTGCTCATGAGCGGATTCTCCAGCTCGTCGGTTGGCACCCTGGCGGGGCAGGTAGTCATGCAGGGCTTTATCAACCGCCGGATACCGCTGTTCTTGAGGCGCCTCGTCACGATGGCGCCGGCCCTGATAATCCTGGCTATCGGTGTGAACCCGAGCCGCTCACTGGTCATAAGCCAGGTCGTGCTCTCCTTTGGCATCCCCTTCGCGCTCATACCCCTACTCATCTTCTGTCGCAATCGCGGCCTGATGGGTGTGTTAGTCAATCACCGCCTGACCACCGCGGTGGCCACGGTAGTAGTCACGCTCATCGTCTCGTTGAATGTGTTCCTCCTCTACCAGACCTTCTTCGGCTGATCCAGAGCCGGGAATCCGGATGGTTTAAAAGGGAATGGAGTCGTTGAGTTGTGCGCGGGTCGAACCTGCGGTTCAGTTCTCTGGAGAATAGTTCCAAACGACCCATGCTGGCGGAGCATCGCTCCTTTATACTGCCGCCGCCATGAGGGATCAGAGTCAATCGGAAGCTTCCGAGGACCGAAAGCCTGGGGCGCCGGATCGGGCATCCGGGCTCGCGGTATGGTCGTGGGTCCTCTATGACTTCTCGAATACGATATTTTCGATCAGCATCCTGAGCTTCTTTTTCCCGCTGTGGCTCGGGGACGAGCTCGGAGCCGGGGCCGATACCTTCAACTACCTGGTGGCCCTCTCGGCCCTCCTGGTCGTGCTGACGGCTCCGGTTTTGGGGTCAGTTGCGGACCTGAGGCAGAGGCGGCGGCCGTACCTCGTTGTGCTCACCGTGCTCGGGGTGCTCTTTACCGCGGGCCTGGATCTTACGGGGGGTGTGCTGGTAGTCGCCGCG
>JAWWQA010000217.1:0-4612 GCA_033854695.1 Rubrobacteraceae bacterium | reverse complement strand
GCTTCGACTTCTAACATAAGGCCAACTGTTAGTGCAAAGCCACTTGCCCAGTCTTTCCCTTTGCTTGCACGTTCATCCTCTAAAATGGAGAAAAACGAGAGCGGAGGAGGAGGGATTCGAACCCTCGATACCCCGTTGAGAGGTATAACACCTTAGCAGGGTGCCGCCTTCAACCACTCGGCCACTCCTCCACTGAGACGAGAATTATACCAGACAGGGCGATGATTCCGCCGCCGGCTTCTTCGGTAGTCTCCAGCCGTGAGTTACGTACCTGGCGTTAGCCCTGGATGTTTTGCTGGTCCTCGTCGAGGATGTCTGGTTTCTCGTTAGCGGGTTCGGCGACGAGGATCTGTTTGCCGGAGATCTCTTCTTTCAGCCTGACGAGCGTTGCGTTTAGCTCGGCGCCGAAGAGAATGGTTAACGATGAGATATAGAGGTAGAGGAGCAGGACGATGACGGCGCCGATCGAGCCATAGGTCTCGTCATAGGAGCCGAAGTTGGAGACGTAGTAGCGGAACGCTACGCTCGCCAGCACCCAGAGGAGGACCCCAATGAGACCACCCGGTGTGATCCAACGGAACGGTTGATCGGCGTCGGGGGCGAAGTAGTAGAGGAGTGCGACAGTGAGCACCATGAAGAAGAGCGCCACGGGCCAGCGCACTATGTTCCAGACGAGCTCGAAGATCGGGCCAAGCCCGAAGAGGTCGGCGATGCCCTTCCCTATCGGCGGACCGGCCACGAGGAGTAGAACCGCTACCAGGATGATCGCGCTGAGGCCAAGCGTCATGAGCAGCGCGATCCCACGTACTTTCCAAAAGGGACGGGTCTCCTCGACGTCGTAGGCCTTGTTGAGGGCGTTTATCAGGGCTGCGAAGGCTCCGGAGGCGGACCAGAGGGTTATGAGGAGGCCTACCGAGAACAGCCCCGGCGCCGGCTTGCTCCCAGATAGGATGTCACCCATATAGGAGTCGATAATCCCATAGACCTCTTGCGGCATCACCTGCTGGAAGTATTCTAGGACGCTGTTTGCCAGCTCGGGGCTGGAGAAGGTCCCCATGAGCGAGATCAGGACCAGGAGGAACGGGAAGAGTGCCAGGATCAGGTAAAACGCTAGCTGCGCCGCAAGCCCCAGAGCGTCGTCCCGCTGGAACTCGGTCACGGCCGCCTTGAGCGCCCGAACACTCAAAAGATCCCTCAAGTCCTGGAGGAAGTGCTTGAGCGAACCCTCCGCTGGACGCTGCGCCACCCCCCGAAGCTCCTCCCGGTTCAAATTTAAGTGCTCGCCCTTGTTACCAGAGTCCTCCATAAGCAACAAATACTAATTATAACGCGAATTTCGGACAAGTGAGCGGCCCGCGTCTTCTCAAGGCTTCCAACTCTAGGTGTCCTTGTGTAGATTCCTGCAAAACTCATACTCCTGGACACAGGTAGATCTTGGAGCCAGGGTTATGTCCCGTATACTTCCCTCATGAAGCTCGTCGTTGCTGAGAAGCCGTCTGTAGCCAGGGACCTGGCGAACGCTCTCGGACGCCATCGTCGCGGGAACGGGGCCCTCATTGGAGAGGGATGGACCGTAACCTGGGCCATAGGCCACCTCGTCGAGCTTGCCCCACCTGATGCCTACGGCGAAGAGTACAAAAGGTGGCGTTTAAAGACGTTGCCAATTATCCCCGAGAAGTTCAAGGTCAAGGTTACCGCCAAGACCCGCGAACAGTTCGGGATCGTAAAGGCCCTTATGCGTTCGGCTGGGGTCACGGAGGTCGTCAACGCATGCGATGCAGGGAGAGAGGGGGAGCTCATCTTCTCCTACCTCTACGAGCTCTCAGGTTGTAGAAAGCCTGTACGCAGGCTCTGGGTTTCCTCTCTGACCCCCGAGGCGATCAGGGCGGGCTTTGCCTCTCTACGCGACGGCGGCGAGATGAAGCCTCTCGAAGATGCCGCCCGCAGCCGTGGGGAGGCCGATTGGATCGTGGGCATGAACGCCACCCGCGCCTACTCGACGAAGTTCGGACACCCCGGCAACGTCCTCTCCGTCGGCCGCGTCCAGACCCCGACCCTCAAGCTCCTCGTAGACCGAGAGAGAGAGATAGAGACCTTCAAACCGGAGAAGTTCTGGAGCGTCTACGCCCGCTTCGCCCGCGAGGGCGCGACCTACGACGGTATCTGGTTCAAGAATAAGCAGAATCGCCTCAAAGAGAAAGAGGCCGCAGAAAGGATAGCGGAGACGGTGCGGGGCGGCACCGGCGTTATACAGAAGGCCGAGAAAAAGACCGCGACCGAGAAGCCGCCGCTCCTCTACGACCTCACGGAGCTGCAGCGCAACGCCAACGCGAAGTATGGCTTCACCGCCGAGAGGACGCTCAGGGCCGCCCAGGCCCTCTACGAGGAGCGTAAACTCATAACCTACCCCCGCACCTCCAGCCGCTACCTCTCAAAGGATATGGTCGGGACGCTCGCGAAGCGGGTCGAGGCCGCGGGGGGGCTACCGGACCTTGCGCGGTTCGCCACAGAACTCCTCGCCCTGCCGAAGCTACCCGTAAACAAACGTATCGTGGACGATGCGAAGGTCACGGACCATCACGCCATCATTCCGACAAACAAGAAGACCTCAGGAGATCTCCCACCGGACGAGGCCAGGATCTACGACCTCGTCGCGCGGCGTTTTCTCGCCGTCTTCTTCCCGCCGGCCCGTTTCGAGAACACGACCGTCGTCACGGTGGTCAACGGGGAGACGTTCCTCTCGCGGGGGCGGGTGGTGTTGGAGGCTGGGTGGCGCAGGCTCTACCCGGATGGGGTCGGTGGGAAGAAGGAGAAGGAGTCACCCGTTCTGCCTCCTGTTTCGGTTGGGCAGGAGTGGTCTGTCGCGAAGGTCGCGATCAAGGAGAGCGAGACCAAGCCGCCGCCGCGCTACTCGGAGTCGGCGCTCTTGGGTGCGATGGAGACCGCCGGTAAGTTCGTCGAGGACGAGGAGCTGAGGCAGGCCATGAAGGACTCGGGACTCGGGACGCCGGCGACGCGGGCGGCGACGATCGAACGCCTGATAAAGGTGGGTTACCTGGTACGAGAGAAGAAAGCGCTGGTGCCCACGGAGAAGGGGCGAGCCCTGATTGGACTCCTCTCGGAGAGCCCCCTGTCCTCCCCTGAACTGACCGCCCGGTGGGAGGAGCGGCTCGCCCGTATGGAAGGGGGCGACGAGGACCGTGCTCGCTTCATGGACGACATAGGCAGCTTCGCGACTGCTCTGGTCGAGGAGGTGCGCACCAGGGAAGGCGAAAAGGTCGCCGTCCTCGAGAAGCCCGGCGGCAACGGCGGCGGTGCCGGCAACGTACCCTTAGGCAGCTGCCCGAAGTGTGGGGTGCCGGTGGTGGAGACGAAGAAGTCCTACGGCTGCTCCGCCTGGAAGTCGGGTTGCAAGTTTGCCATCTGGAAGAACATCTCCGGCAAAAGGATCAGCACGGCACAGGCTCGCCAACTACTAACGAAAGGCCGTACCGGACAGCTCAAGGGCTTCAAGAGCAAGGCCGGGAAGCCATTCTCGGCGGCACTCACCTTGGACGGAGAGCATCGGGTGCGGCTGGAGTTCGGAGAAGGTTAGGAAGGTCCTTCCTAAGGACTATCTCCGTTCTGCGATGAAGCTTGCTCTAAAGGTGACCGGTGCACGACTCATTTCGACAGGAAGCTTTTGTTCCGTGGCCGTTCCGGCCTCCAAGGGGTAAACTCGTCTGTCGTATGAAGGTTATCGTCGTTGGGCCGGGCTCGCCGGGGAGTACACCGAGGACTCGTCCATAAATGGTTCTATGCTCTCCTGGGAGAAAGTAGCGAAGGAGGCGATGCGCGCTTGATGAACGGAGAAGTTCCTGCCCTCAAGATCGAGAAGCTCAAGAAGACGTATTCGAATGGACTTCTGGCGCTGGACGGGATCTCGCTGGAGATAAAGGCCGGACGATTCTTCGGGCTCCTGGGGCCGAACGGGGCAGGGAAGACTACCTTGATCAACAGCATAGTTAGCCTGGCGCGGCCGGACTCAGGAAGGGTGGAGGTCTTCGGGCGGAACGCGTTCGAGGAGTTCAGGGAGGCGCGGCGTATGATCGGGGTCTCACCGCAGGAGATAAACCTCGACAAATTCCTGACCGTCGAGGAAGTCCTCCTCTACCATGCGGGCTACTACGGTGTCGAGAAGAAGAAGGCCAAAGAGAGGGCCGAGGAGTTGCTCGAACGGTTCGGCCTCGTGGGGAAGCGCAAGGACAGGGTTAATACGCTCTCCGGTGGGATGAAGCGGCGGGTGCTCTTCGCCCGTGCCCTGATGCACGACCCCAAAGTACTGTTTCTCGACGAGCCGACGGCCGGCGTTGACATAGAGCTACGATACAAGCTGTGGGAGTACATCCGGGAGCTGAACTATGGGGGGCTTACGATACTCTTGACCACGCATTACCTGGAAGAGGCGGAGGAGTTGTGTGAAGAGATCGCGCTGATCAACGATGGTAAGATCGCCGCCCAGGACACGAGCGCGGGGTTGAAGACCCGATACGGGGCGAGGAGTATAGAAGAGGTTTATCTCAAGGTGATGGGCCATGTTGCTGACCGATAGGCCGTTCAGGACGCTCCTCTC
>JAWWQA010000216.1:0-7567 GCA_033854695.1 Rubrobacteraceae bacterium | reverse complement strand
GACCCAGGGGTAGATCGCCATGTCGACGATGGAATACTCGCCGACAAAATAGTCGACTTCGGAAAGACGCTTATCCATCACCCCGTACAGCCGTGCAGCCTCATTGGTGTAGCGATCTATAGCATAGGGGATCTTCTCAGGCGCGTATCCTCGAAAGTGGTGGGCCTGGCCAAGCATCGGCCCCACGTGTCCCATCTGGAACATCAGCCACTGCAACACCTCATACCTCTCACGTGGGCCCTCCGGCAAGAAACGCCCGGTCTTCTCAGCAAGGTAGATCAGGATAGCCCCCGACTCGAAGAGGGAGATGGGCTCACCGTCAGGGCCTTCCGGGTCGACGATGGCGGGCATCTTGTTGTTGGGGCTAATCTTGAGGAACTCCTCGTCGAACTGGTCACCAGCGGTGATGTCTACAGGCACCAGGTTGTACGGGAGGTCAGCCTCTTCCAGGAAGATGGCAACCTTCTTGCCATTAGGGGTCGGCCAGTAGTAGAGGTCGATCGGTTGCGGCATTCGTCGCCACTCCTCAATAGTATACGGTGTGTGCAGTATTGTACCGAGTCAAATACGCTTCGAGGCCGGTTCGGAAATATGGGCACTTCAGTCGACGTTTCGCGACCTTTTAAGCAAGGACGATCAGGCGAAGATCTCCCCCAATCAACACGTCGTAGTTCTGCTCTGGTGTACCCGTACCTGAGAGGTTCGAGCTAAGTAGCATCTCTACGCGGACGCCTTATAGCTCTCCCGACTCTCCACCCGTTCCATCCAAACCGTTACGTTAGGATAGCTTTCTAAGGCAACGTCCCCCCTCTCAGCCAGCTCCCTCAAGCGGTGGAAGTTCCCAGCGTGGGCGATGTCTGCCAACGTATACTCCCCCATCAGGTACTGCCTGCTTTCTAGCCGGTGCTCCAGACGCAACAGCGTATCTCCGAGCTTATCATTAGCTTCTCGAATCTCCTGCTTAGAAAATCCTTGCTGGGGACCAATGCGGACCCTGAAGATAGACGGGAAGAAGTATTCGTTGGCAAAGGCCATCCAAGAGCGCGCCAATGCGCGCTGTTCGGGATTTTCCGGCATTAACCTGGGAGCCTCATAGATTTCATCCAGGTACTCATTCACAACATTCGATTCGTACAGAGAAGTCCCATTCACGACAAGCACAGGGACCTTTCCATAGGGGCTGACGCTCAGGAATTCTTCCCTCTTGTTCCTCAGATCAACCTCATAAATATCGAAGTCTATCTGCTTCTCGTGCAGCACCATCCTGGTCCGCCACGCGTAAGGTCATTGCTGGGTGTTGTACAGTATCGGCTTCATCTGAAGATCGCCTCCACAAATAGTTTACTGTGGTCTGGATAGTAGCATGCTACTATCCAGACCACCGATCCATAGTTGGCCTCACCTAAAGTAACCTTCTAATCCGCCGGTGCCCGTTCGAAGCTCACCTCTCGGACGCTCCGAGCGAGACGAGCGTGACAGCGGAGTCGTTCGGTGATCTTCGTCTTTGCTCCCGGAGGATTAGAGAAGAAGCCCTCTGGAGACAACCTGCTCACCAGTGACAAGCTTCACATCGTCTACGTATACCGAGTATGGCTCATCCTCCAGTTGTCGCATGCGTGTACTATGTTTGAAGCTCGTCGAGAAATCTCCGCCCAGTTTTCTCGCTCGACTAGCTCCGAGAGAGCTAAAGAACTCTTAAACTCGAGCACTTCAACACCCGCATCTAGATAGGAGCAGTAGCCATTTAAAGGCATCTCAGCCCCTATTAGATGCCGAGCGGGTAGTATCTCACGCAGAGAGCGGATGTAGTCTGGACCTCCCAAAGCTTCGGCGGGTACCTTTACGAAGTCAGCGCCCATTTCTTGTGCTCGCCAAACCTCGGTCGGGGTAAAGCCACTCAGGATGCAGGGTATGTCCATTTCCTTACATGCCGAGACTACGTCCGGCGCGGTTACGGCGGCTGTGATGAAGTCGGTGCCAAGCATCCCGGATTCGCGAGCCTGGGACGAGCGCGTGATTCCTCCGACCCCGACCAGAAGCTCATTCTCCTTGAGCGTCTGGATAAGCCATCCCGCACTCCGGACGGAAGCGTACGATAATTCTACAGTCCGCATACCTCCCTTGGTCAACGCCGCAACTGCTTGTAAGAGTTGCTGTTCGCCAAGTCCCTGGACAGCAGCTATGGCGCAACCCTCTCGTAGAGCCTCTGCCAGCTCTTCCTTTCTCAAGAGTGTTCCCGTCCCTCCTCATCCGGTAAATCGTTGGCGGATGGTAGTGCTCGCGTCGATCGGAGTGTCGAGCTCAGACTGAAATGTTCCTTGAGGCGCGAGTGCCGAACCTCTGTCTATCTAGAGAACACTGCTCTCCGTAGTAACGCTGCGACGTGCTGGAACCGGTGTGTTTGACCTCGTACAACGCTTTCGGCTTCAGCTTCCACGGTCCATCCTCGAGTATCCTTGATGCTCACACTTCTACTCCTTTGATCTCGGTAGTTATGTATTCTCATTCGGCTGATTAACCCTTCTGTAAACGTTAGATTAAGGTGCCTTTACAATCACGAGAGGTGCATCTCGGACCATAATTCGGTCTCCGGCTATTGAATAGTAGACATGCGGATAAGCAGATGATGTGCAGAAATATAAAACCATTCCTACAATCAGGAACTATCAAAACTCGGCGAACTTGTAGCCTATACCGCGTACGGTCTGAATGTAGCGGGGAGCCTTGGGATCTGACTCTATCTTCTTGCGTATGCGCTGAATGTGTACGTCAGCCGAGCGAGCTTCGCCATAGAAATCTCCGTCCCAGAGCTGTTGCATTATCTGCTGTCGGCTGTAGACCCATCCGGGATGGGCTGCAAGAACGCTGAGGATCTCGAATTCCGTGGTGGTGAGTTCGACCAGATCACCGCGGACCCAGACCTGTCGGCGCGAAAGATCGACTACGAGATCGGGAAATTCGTACTTTAGGTTCGCGCTCTGCGCGTCCATGCGGCGGCGACGAAGGTGGGCTCGCACGCGACTAACTACCTCCGCTGGGCTAACCGGTTTGGTAACGTAGTCGTCGGCTCCCACTTCGAGGCCTACGACGACGTTTCGTTCGCCCTCGCGAGCGGTGAGCATAACTATCGGCACGTCGCTACTCCTTCTGAGTTCCTGGCAGAGGGTGATGCCATCGGTGTCCGGGAGCATTATGTCCAGTATGATCAGGTCAAGCGAACCTACCGAACGAAAGCTCTTTAGCGCCGTCTCGCCGTTCCCAACCGCCTCCACGGCCATCCCCTCGCGCTCGAGGGCGATCTTTAAGATGTCTCTTACCGCGGGGTCATCTTCGACGATCAGTATCTTGGGCATCTAGGTCCGCCTCCGGCAGCTCGATCTCAACTACTGTGCCGATTCCTTCTCGAGAACGGACGGAGATGTTGCTTCCCATCCGCTCGATGAGCTCTCGACAAATTGAAAGCCCCAGGCCAAAGCCTTCTGAGCTTCCCTTTCCCCGGTAGAAGCGCTCGAAAACGTGGGGAAGGTCGACTGAGCTTATCCCGGCTCCTTCGTCTTCTACCGTAACGCTGCTACCTCTCACACGCAGTCGTATATCCCCACCTCTGCTGGAATACTTGATAGCGTTGCTGAGCAGGACCAGGAGCACTTCCTGGAGCCACTCGGGATCTGCGTGTACGGGAGCGGCTTCGCCTTGGATGCTTAGCCTGAGCCCGGCGCTCTCCACGAGCGGCTCCATCAGCTCGGCCGCACGTTGCCCCGCTTCCCTCAGGTCGACGACCTCTTGCTCAGGCTCCCGTAGATCCCACCCCACGCGTGATAAGCGTAGCAGGACATCCGCTAACCGCTGCATCCGGCGGCCCTCGGAGAAGATGTGGTTCAGAAGGCGGCTCCTCGTGGCAGGATTAGCGTCCTCCCCGGTTGCCAACAGCTCCGCAGCGCCTATGACCGCCATTATAGGTGTCCTGAGCTGGTGGGCCGCGTTGGCCAGAAACCGCTGCTGGTTGGCCTCCAGTCGGTGTCCTTCCGAAAGGTCTTGCATGACCACCAGCACATTACGTAGTTCGTCGTTAATCAGGCACTCTAGTTTGATCCGCAAATGGCTCTCTTCGTAGCTTACCCGAGCCTCTATGCTCTCCCTATTCCGGGCGCAGCGGGCTACCGCCTCCGGCAGGTGAAAGTCTTCCCACAGATCTGGCAGCTCTTCGAACGTCTCCCCGCTTGTCACACCCAGGATGGCGCTGGCAGCCGGATTGGAGAAAACGACGTGTCCCTGTGGATCAGCCACCAACACGCCCTCTGTGAGGTTGTCCAGTATGGCCTTGAGACGTTGCTGCGCGGCCTCGGCCTCTGCGCGGGCCACCTGCTCTCGGACCAGGAGCTGGACACGTTCTCTCTCGGCCTGCTTGCGTTCGGTAATGTCTCTAGAGTTGACTACCATCCCGCTCACGCTGGGATCAGCGAGCAAGTTGTTGCTGACTGCTTCAAGGAAACGCCAGGAGCCATCTGCGTGCCGGAATCGAAACTCTACAAGCAGGCTGACCCCCTGGTTTTCCAGGGCTTCGGCGAATACACTCCACACCTGCTCGACATCTTCCGTGTGGACATAATCAAAGGCGTTGGTCCCGATGAGCTCTTCGGGTCTGTATCCCAGTATTCGCTCGATCGAGGGGCTCTGATAGCGTACGGTGCCGTCGGGTCCGAGGACCGTGATGATGTCCGATGCGTATCGGACAAGGGAGCGAAACCGCTCCTCGCTCTGCCTGAGCTCCTCCTCCGCCTTCTTGCGCTGGGTAACGTCTTCCTGAACCCCTATGAAGTTGACGAGTTTGCCTTCTTCGCCGCGTACGGGGGAGATAGAGAGTTGGTTCCAGAAGAGAGTGCCGTCCTTCTTGTAGTTCCTCAAAGCTACCTGACACTCGCGGTCCTCTCGCAGCGCTGCCCGTAGCTCCTCCAGAGCTGGCTGCTCGCGGTCGGTGCCCTGTAAGAACCGGCAGTTGCGCCCGAGCGCCTCTTGCGCGGCATAACCGGTCATGCGCTCGAAGGCAGGGTTGACGTAGATGATGGGGTTATCAGGCTGGTTGGGGTCGGTGATGACGATGCCGTTGGAGCTGGCGGCGATGGCTCGATCCCTGAGGCGCAGTGCCTCCTCGGCCCGCTTGCGGTCTGTGATGTCTATGGAAACGCCGATGACGCCCACCAGGCTTCCTTGCTCGTCGTGCACGGGCGTGTCGATGATTATGGCTGGGAAGAGGGTGCCGTCCCGGCGCCGCACAATGAACTCGCCAGACCAGCTACTTCCGGCCCTCAACTTGGACATGATCTCTTCAGCTCGCTCCAGCTGGTCCTCGGAGGGGGTAACCTCCATAATAGAGCGACCTAGCACCTCCTGAGCCGACCAACCGTAGAGTGTTTCCGCGAAACGGTTCCAGTAGGTAATGTTTCCTTCCATATCGGTGGCGATAACCGCTTGCCCAACCGCATCGAGCAGGCGTGCATTGAAGCGGATCTTCTCTTCGGCCCGCTTGCGCTCGGTGATGTTCTCGTGAGCAACAACAACCCGCGCGGGACTACCGGCGGTAAAGCGGTTCACCCGTCCAATGAACCAACGCTGCTCGGTAGGAGAATGACAAGGATACTCGAGCGCAAACTCTTCTCGCCGGCCAGAGAGCACCGAACGTATCCCCTCCGCAAAGGAAGCAGCCTGTTCGGACTCGTCGCCTACTACTGACTCGCAGACCTGCAGGTAGTTGGCGCCTTCTGCTACGTTTTTAACGGCGCTGTTGGATCTAGCAAATTCTCGCCAGGCGTTGTTGACGAAGATGATGGTACCCGACTCGTTGAGGACAGCTATGTTAGCAGAGAGGCTGTCCAACGCAGAGCGAGCAAAGAATTCCGACTCGTGCACGGTAGTCTTGGAATACTTGCTATCGGGAATATCGTCCACACCAGTGCCTTTAGTATGTACTCATCGGTGAAGGCCCTCTCATACCACTACCATATAACTTCGTCCTCAACCTGACAACTTCACATCTTCACGCACGCCTACATTTCGACTTGAAATGGCAGCGAGGAAAGTATTAAGAAAATTTTACCGAGCTGTTATCCGACATTGACACGATCTGTTCAGAATACCTGTAAAGAAATGGAAACTTCACATTATGGCTAGGGAGGCAGCGCAAGGTGAGAAGAATGACTCTGGTGCAGACGACTTGCTAATCCTTGCTGACATACGACCGGGCACCAGCACACGGCCTGTTGCAGCAGGTAATCGGAGGCAGGTGGGTTTGAAGAGAGTGTAGTGGATTTACGCTTTTCACGAAGCACGGATCCAAGAAGCGCGAGATAAACGGCAACTGGGAGAGGAATTGCGTGATGAAGGAACGCGGCGATCTATTCACTGCGACCGAAAACCGGTACACAGGTTACACGGTCCACGACGATGCTGGCGAGAAGATCGGGGAGGTCGAAGACTCCTTCGTGAGCGAGAACAACCACACGGAGTACATTCGCATAAAGACGCGCACTCTCGAACTAAGGTCTACGCTGATCCCTATGAACATGGCACACGTAAGCGAGCAGCGGCAACTTGTCGAGGTCTCTGCGTCCAGGGAGAGCGTCCTTGACGCTCCTACCTTCGACGATAACGACGAGCTAACTCCTCAATTCGAGCGTCAGGTGTGGAACTTCTTCGGAGTGGCGAGTAGTGGGATGTTGGAGATGCCTTCCGACTGGCTGGTGCCTTTCCTTATTATCTGCTTGCGGGAGCGAGACTGTTATGGTCACGACTTGTCTCAAAGGATGATCGACTTCGGCTTCCGGGTAGCACCGCCAGAGGCGATATACAGAGTCTTGCTGCAGATGGAGAAGGAACGCATAGTCGTCTCTAAATCTTTCGGGCTGTCCCGGCGTAGGTACTCGATTACAGAGTTAGGAGAGGCCTACCTGGAGTACCTGGCAAACGTATTCGAGCAGTACCGGGCGGAGATAGATCTCTTTTTCCGGCTCTACTACAAGCATTCCGCTGGGGAACTGCGGTCGAGGCACCATTCTTTAGACGGAGAGGAAAGTAAAAAGCATGCTTAGGTATGACACCAGAGCCTTTGCGGCCACCACCGCTCCCCAGTGCTTCGGTATAGAAGATTTCGAGAGAGCGGGCATCCGGGTAGTCGAGCGAGGCTTCAAGGCCAAAGACGTCATCTTCACCCCCGGAGATCCCGACAACCAGCTCTATTTCTTGCTCGAGGGCACGGTGCGCCTGTACAAAATCTATGGCGACTACAAGGAGGCGACGACCGCCTTCCTCAAGGATGACGGTGTCTTTGGCAAGCTGAGCCTCGTCGAGAGCCGATGGCAGGACGTCTTCGCCGAGGCCGTCACCGACGTACGCGTAGCTGGCGTACAGAAATCCGCCCTGGCCGAGGCGGTAAAGCGCCGTCCGGAGTTCGCTATGAAGCTCTTCTTCTACTTCTCCGAGCGGGTAAGGCAGTCCGACGAAGTCATAGAGAGCTTACTGCACCGGGAGGTCTCAACGCGCCTGGCGACCCTGCTTCTTAACCTAAGCGATC
>JAWWQA010000215.1:0-5163 GCA_033854695.1 Rubrobacteraceae bacterium | reverse complement strand
CATATCGGTCGTGTCCGTCAAGAGCCATCCGAAGTAGATGTTGTGCTTCTCCCCTTCTGCCTTCTGCTCCTCGCCGCCGGCGCACCCGGACAGCAGCCAGAGCGCCAGCACCAACACGAGCCCTACCGACGTCAGCCGGCCAACGCTGCGAGCGGACATACCGTCTTCTCCTTTTCTCGCGGGCGAGGAGGAAATACCCTCGCCCCCTGTCACCTAACACACTAATAACATCATACTTCCTGGAGATATCGTCGTATATAGTTCAAATGTACTATTTTGGGGTATTGTGGGAGAGATAAAGAAGGCAAGGATGCCTATAGGAAGCTAGCCGTAGATAGCCTTCACCAGTACCGGCAGCACCTCACCGGCCCGTCCTCGCAAAGCATAGTGGGCGTGTCGGGTGAGCGGCGTGTCGCTTGGGTTAATCTCGATGAGCACGGTCCCGCCGCGCAGGGCTTCGAAAGGCAACGAAGCCGCGGGCTGCACGAGGCTCGAAGTACCAACGGAGAAAAAGAGGTCGCAGCTGCGAGCTGCTTCAGACGCCTGGGCGAACGCCTCGATAGGTAGCGCTTCGCCAAACCAGACGACGTCCGGGCGCAAGGCTGCGCCGCAGTGTGGGCAGGAGGGTGGAACGTCCGTGTCGTCCTCACGAGGCTCGACCACGAGCTCTTCGCGCGAGCACTTCGAGCGCCGGATATTTCCGTGCAACTCTATAACGTTCTGGCTGTCCGCCCGCCGGTGCAGTCCGTCGACGTTCTGGGTTATGAGGTTGAAAGAGGGGACGCGGCGCTCCAGCTCCGCGAGCGCTTCGTGACCGGGGTTCGGGGCGGCCTTCTCTACGAGCTCCCGGCGCCAGGTGTACCACTCCCAGACGAGGCGTGGGTCCCGCTCGAACGCCTCCGGGGTGGCTAGCTCTTCGGGAGCGTAACGCGCCCAGAGGCCGGTCTGGGCGTCGCGGAAGGTCGGCACACCGCTCTCGGCGGAGATGCCCGAGCCGGTGAGGACGGCCACGCTCCGGGCGTTCTGCAGGGTCGCGGCGAGGCTCTCCGGTATGCTGGCGCCCGGTGCGTTCACCGTTCTCTCGGCCTCGATCAGACCTTCAAAGCCTCAAGCAGCTCCTGCGGTCCGTCCGCAATGGGAACCCTCCGCTGGTCGCCCGTCTTCATGTCGCGTAAGGAGCAGATGCCGGCCGCCAGCTCCTCCTCCCCGATGACGACGGCGTAGCGGGCGCCGAGGCGGTCGGCTTGCTTGAACTGCCCCTTGGCGCTCCGATCTGCGTAGTCGAGGTCGCAAGAGAGCCCCTCTGCGCGTAAGGCACCCGCCAAACGGAAGGCTAGCAGGCTAGACTCGGGGACGAGGGTGACGAAGAACACGTCCAGCTTCAGCCCCTCCTCCGGCGCGTTCGCGGCCAGCAAGATGCGCTCGACTCCACTACCGAATCCGATCCCGGGCAGATCCGGACCGCCAAGCTCCTCGACGAGCCCGTTATAGCGTCCCCCACCCCCGACCGTGTCCTGCGCCCCCAGGGCCGCACTCTTCGCCTCGAAGACTGTGAGAGTGTAGTAGTCGAGCCCCCGTACGAGCCGTTCGTCGATCGCGTACGGCACTCCCACAGCCTCGAGCGCTTCTTTGACGGAATCGAAGTACTCCGTCGCCTCCTCGCTCAAGAAGTCTCCAATCCTCGGCGCCTCGGCGAGGAGCGCCTGGGTGTTCTTGTCCTTGGAGTCGAAGGTACGCAAAGGGTTCGTCTCGATACGAGAGACGGAGTCGGGGTCGAGCTCGGACTCGTGCTCCTTGAGATAGTTGCGTAGCTCCGGGACGTAACGCTTCCTCGTCTCGAGGTCGCCGAGATTGTTCAGGTAGACGATCTCGTCCCTCACACCCAGAGCCTGGTGGATAGCATAGAGGAGCGATATCACCTCGACATCCACCAGAGGATCGGCTGAGCCCAGGACCTCGGCCCCTATCTGAACGTGCTGGCGATAGCGACCTTTCTGCTGGCGCTCGTGGCGGAACATCGGACCGAAGTACCAGATCTTTACCGGCTGGGCGAGCTTGTACAGGCCGTGCTCGACGTATGCGCGCACCGCTCCGGCCGTTCCCTCCGGCCGCAAAGCGAGTTCTCGTCCGCCCTTGTCGTGAAAGACGAACATCTCCTTGCGCACGATGTCCGAGGCCTCGCCGACGCTCCGGATAAAGAGTTGCGCCTCCTCGAAGACGGGCAGCCGTACCTCTGTGTAGTTGTACCGGCGGAAGAAGTCGTGGGCAATGCCCTCGACCCAGGTCCAGAGCTCCGGGCGCTCGTGTGGCTCGCGTCCTCCCGGGTAAACGTCGTAGGTGCCCTTGGGTCCCCTGTAGCTCACACCACCCCCAGAGGGAGGTACGGGTTCGTCTCCAGCTCCTCCATCGCGTTAAGGACAGGACCGTGTCCCGTAAAGAGCTGTGTGGTGTTGTCCCAGAACGGCATCACCTTCCTTACGGAGACTTCGATCTCCTCCCACGAGGCTCCCGAGATGTCAGTCCGGCCCACGCTTCCAGGAAGGATCAAATCTCCCACGATCTGGTCGCGCCCCACAACGAACGTTACCGACCCTGGCGAATGTCCCGGCGTGTGAAGCACGTGCAGAGTCTCCCCGGCCATGACGAGGTCCCCCCCATCACGCAGCGGCTCGTAATCCGTAACGCCCGCCCCTTCGGCATCCGCCGGGTGGGCGTAGACCGGGGCATCCGTTGCGCGACGTACCGCATCCAATGCTCCCACGTGATCGTGATGTCCGTGGGTCAGGAGGATGGCGGCGACCGGCCGCCTGACTTCGGAGAGAATTTTCTCCGGTTCGGCTCCGGCATCTACGATCAGGTCGCCCCCCGGGGCGTGAACCACGTAGGAGTTGACCTCGAAACCACCCATGTCGAGGCGGACCTGAGCTATCTCTGCCACGGAAGGGCTCCTAACGTTCGTGGGACGAAGCAAGCGGAGTGCCATCACGGGAGACCCGGCGTACTCCGTAGACGTCGGGGATGGAGCGGATCTTGCGCATAATCTCCTCGACATGAGTCAGGCTCGCGGCCTTGAACGCAAACCGGCTCAGGGCCGTACGGTCTTCTATGGTATCTACCCTGGCCGAGAGGATGCTCACGCCCGCGTCCGAGATGGTTGAGGTAACGTCCTTGAGAAGGTGCATCCGATCCAGGGCCTCGACGAGAATCTCCACAGTAAAGAGACTTCCTTTGCCCTGTGCCCACTCGACCTCGACGAAGCGCTCCGGGTCGCGCGCCTTCAAGGCCCGGGCGTTCGTGCACCCCGCCGCGTGCACCACGACACCGCGACCTAAAGAGACGTAGCCCACGATGTCGTCGCCGGGCATCGGGCTACAGCAGCGGGCGAGACGGGTAAGTATCCCGCTCGACCCGACGACACGCACCCCCGTCTCCGAATCGATCCCATCATCAGAATCCGGCAGTGGCAGGGGGACGAGGGCCGGGCTGCGCGTCCCGTCAGGACGCGCCTCCTGTTCTTCTTTGGGCTGGACCTTCTCGGCGATCCGGTGGGCGACGTTCTCCGCCGAGATGGCGCCGAGGCCCACGGCGGCGAGCATGTCCTCCGGCGTCGGGCAGTTAACGCTCTTCGCAACCTCTTCCCAGACGCCCGATGGGAGCTTATCCCTGTCGACACGCTGCTTCTTGAGCAGCAACGCTACCTTGTCGCGTCCCAGGGAAAGGTTGTCCTCACGATCAGCCTTATTGAAGAACTGCCGTATCTTATTGCGCGCCCGGCCGCTCTGGACCACGGCGAGCCAGTCCCGGCTCGGCTTGGCGGCTTTGCCGGTGATAATTTCCACCCGGTCGCCGGAGACGAGCTCGGAATCCAAAGGCACGATCCTGTCGTTTACCCGCGCGCCTATGGTACGGTGCCCGACCTCGGTGTGAACGTGGTAGGCAAAGTCTATAGGCGTCGCACTGCTGGGCAAGCTCATCACGTCGCCTTTCGGCGTGAAGACGTAGACCTCGTCGGCGACCAGCTCGCCCTTCAAGGATTCCATGAAATCAGCAGCGTCGGTCGTCTCCTTCTGCCACTCCATCATGCTCTTGAGCCACGTCAGACGGTCGACCTGGCTGTCCTTTAGGCCATGCTTGTACATCCAGTGGGCAGCGATGCCGAACTCGGCGACAGTCTCCATCTCACGGGTCCGGATCTGTATCTCCAGCAACTTCCCCTCGCTCGACATAACGGTCGTGTGCAGCGACTGGTACATGTTGAACTTGGGCATTGCGATATAGTCCTTGAAGCGCCCCGGGATAGGCTTCCAGACCGAGTGAACCACGCCCAGAGTACCGTAGCAGTCGCGGACGTTATCCAGGACGACGCGCAGGCCCGCGAGGTCGTAGATCTCGTTAAACTCCTTGTTACGCCGCACCATCTTGTTGTAGATGGAGTAGAAGTGCTTGACCCGTCCCTTCACGTCGGCCTCTATCCCGGCCTCCTCGAGGTGCCGCAAGAGTTCCCGACCAGTGGCGTTGATGAACGCCTCCCGGTCACCTCTCCTCGCCGCGACTAGCCGCTTTATCTCCTCGTAGCGCCTGGGATGGAGCGTAGCGAAGGCCAGATCCTCGAGCTCCCACTTCACCGAGTAGATACCGAGCCGGTGGGCGAGCGGTGCGTAGATCTCCAGGGTCTCCGTGGCCTTCTTGAGCTGGTTCTCGCGTTTGAGGTAAGCGAGCGTCCTCATGTTGTGCAGCCGGTCGGCGAGCTTGATGATGATGACCCGTACGTCCCGGCTCATCGCCACGATCATCTTCCTGAGCGACTCGGCCTGCGCCTCCTCAAGATTGCCGCTGGGGAGCCTCTTTAACTTGGTGACTCCGTCGACGATGTCCGCGACCTCCTCCCCGAACTTCGTCTCCAGCTCCTCCTTGGTGAGATCCGTGTCCTCGAGGACATCGTGCAGAAGCGCTGCTGCAATGGTCGTTGCGTCTAGGTACAGGTCGGCGAGGATGTCCGCGGTCGCGAGCGGATGGTAGACGAAGGGCTCTCCGCTTTTACGGACCTGCCCCTTGTGGGCAGCGTGGGCCGTTCCATAGGCACTGGCTATGAGCTCCTCGTCGGCCTCCGGGTTGTAACCTGCCACCTTACGCAGGAGTGAGGTTATCGTTACCTCCGGAACC
>JAWWQA010000214.1:0-3113 GCA_033854695.1 Rubrobacteraceae bacterium | reverse complement strand
TTCGAAAACGCTAGGTCTAGTAGAGTCCCGCCTCCTTAACACAAGCTCTGTACTGCCTCCGCCCATCATTGTCAGCTTCGTTAGCTATAGGCGGAATAGCCTCCGCGGGTTATGGTTCGTGTTGCAGCCACTACCAAACCCCCATGGAAGAATCGGCAATCCGCTGAACTTTTCCACACGCAATAGGGTGTGAGCGCTCCTTCGGGGGTCGCCGGGTAAAGGGGGTCTCGTCATGAGACGCATCGTGTTGTTGCTCGCGCTGGCCGCAATCATAGCGGCGGTCATGGTGGGCGGCAGTGCCCCGCCAGCTCTGGCCCAGGGCATGAACTGCGGTTGGTGGTAGGACTGGTGGTACGGATCGTATTGGGCATGTTATTAGCCTTTCCAGGCTAATATCTAACGCCTTCTTGACGATCCTCGACGAGGGCTATGAGCTTGGGATCGGAGAAATCACGGGCGACCAGCTCTACACCGAGCTCTTCAAGATTCGCGGGGTCGAGGGTTGAGGCGATACCGACCGTGGGGATACCGGCGGCGACCGAGGAGGCGATGCCGGAGGGCGAGTCCTCGAAAGCCACGGCCTCATCGGCGGAGACACCAAGAGCTTCGAGGGCTGCATTGTAGGGGGCCGGGTCGGGCTTGCCGGCGCCGACTTCGTCGGCCAGGATCACGGGCTCAAAGGCGTCGTCGAGGCCCAAAACGCGCAAGACGGTGAAGACGTTCTCCTTCGGAGCGTTGGTGACGAGGGAGATCCTCATCCCCTTCTTCCGGCCTTTCTCGACAAGGTCCAGGAGGCCAGGTAAGGGCTCCAGAGCTCCGGCTTGCTCGCGAAAGCTGGCCTCTTTAGCCTCGGCAATCTCCTGGATCTCCTCGGGCGAGAGGTCAGGCAACAGGTCTGTGACAACCTCGGTGCTCACGCGGCCGGTGATGTTCTCCCGGTAGAAGTCCCAGGTGACGTCGTAGCCATGGGGCCTCAGCCTCTCCATCCACGCCAGTCGATGCACGGAGTTCGTGTCCGCGAGCGTACCGTCGAGGTCGAAGAGCAGCGCCTTGAGCATAAGGGACCAGCATAGACGTAACGCCCCCGATTTGCCAACCCGGAGCCTACGGCATGTAGGACGTGCCGTAGTACAAGAACATGTTCAGGGCGCGGGTGACGATGAGGAGCGAACCGATGTAGAGGAGGATAAAGAGATGTCCCCTCTCCCTACCCTTCCGCAGCGGGCTCATCTTGTACTCGGCCATGCCCAGGATCACACCTATAGCGCACAGCCCCCATACCCAGTACAGGGCCAAATACCGCGCCGCGTCCCCGGGCGCCGGGAAGAGGGTTGCCCACCCGAATACCACAGTGACAAAAAGGGCTAGAGCCGTGGACGCCAGAAAGAGCGCCTTGTTCGCCCGCCCCCGGCGTCTCCAGGCGAGCCAGCCAATAAGGATGCTCACAACCCTGCGCGCTTTCGCTTCCATAAAGTAAATGTTAGCAGGCATGGCGGCCAGGCTTCGTGAAAGCTCTTTTGCCGGGCTACAGAGGCGCCCTCGAAGTTAGAATAACCCTGTGCGTCGCTTGCTCGTCCTCATCTGCGCGATGATCTTCGTAGACACCGTGTTCTACGCGACGCTGGTTCCGCCGCTGCCGCACTTTACGGAGGAACCCGGTCTCTCGAAGTCGGCGACCGGCGTCTTGAGTGGGGCGTTCGGAGCGAGCGTGTTCCTGGGATCGGCACCCGGCGGGTACCTGGCGGCCCGGCTCGGGATGAAGCCCACGGCGGTCACTGGGCTCGTCCTGATGTCTGCGACGAGCCTGCTCTTCGGGTTGGCAGGCGAGACGTGGCAACTCGTCGCACTCCGGTTCGCAGCGGGGTTCGGAAGCGCGCTCTCGTGGGTCGCGGCGTTCACGTGGCTCGTGGCACGGACCCCAGGAGAGCGGCGGGGGCTGGCGTAGTGAGTAACCGGAGCGCGTTTTGACGATCAGGGGGGCCGCAGTTGCGGGCATGGTTGGACCAGTGCTATTCGCGCTAGTCGTGGTCGTGCTAACGATGGTCCAGTACGACTTCATGATTGGGAGCAGATGGCGCCCCCTCGCGGATCCCGCCGGGGCCTGGCCGAGCGGGTTGGCTCTAGGTCCTTACGGCTGGGCGCAGTCCCTCAACTTCGCCGTCTCGGGGCTGTTGCTGATCTTCTTCGCCTTCGGTCTACATCGTGGGATGGCAGGTAACTCGAAGGCCGGTCCCGCCCTCCTGCTCGTCTCCGGCTTCGCAATGGCGCTTTTGGCCTTCGAGACGGACCCGATAATCCGCACCGGCCCCAGGACGCTGCATGGTTGGATCCACGACCTCGCCTTCGTCCTGTTTGCCGTCTCTCTGGCGCTCTCGTTCTTTTTCCTGTGGCGGCGCATGGAGCAAGACCTCCTCTGGAAGAGTCACGGCCGGTACACCCTGATCACCGGCCTTCTCGCCAGCCCACTGTTGCTCCTGCACGGTCCCACTTACTATCTCTCACTCGCCCTCATACTGGTCTGGCTGGAGCTTCTGGCGATCCGGCTATGGACCGTTGCTGGACCGCCAAGAAGCTCTGATAGCTGGTTGCTGAAAGCTAACGGCTAGAACGCTGCTACGCCCGCCTCGGCAACCTCCTGGTCTTGATCTACGGTACCGGTACTCACGCCGATGGCCCCCACGATGTCGCCGCCACCTCTGAGCGGGATGCCTCCCTGGAAGATGACTATGCGCCCTCCATGCGCATCGCTGAGCCCGAAGATGGGCTGCCCGGGTTGCGTCATCTCCACAAGATCCTTCGTCTCCGTCTGGAATGCTATGGCAGTGTAGGCCTTGTTGATCAAGATGGTTAAGCTCCCGATAAAAGCCCCGTCCATCCTCACGTGGGCCTTGAGATTACCACCAGCGTCCACGACCGCGATGTCCATCGGGCAGTTTATCTCCTGGGCCTTTTTCTCCGCCGCCGCGATGACCCTACGAGCGTCTTGGAGCGTTATGGTCTCTATCACTCCCCTTTCGTGCTGCTCTATCTATACTTTAAGCGCTGTTCCCACGCGACCAGTGCTCGTCACCAACCTCGGTCTCTGCTACCTCGAAGGTGGTGGCGTGCCCGAC
>JAWWQA010000213.1:0-4858 GCA_033854695.1 Rubrobacteraceae bacterium | reverse complement strand
CACTACCCCTCTTAGAATCTTCACCATAGAGAGGGAGCATCCTTCAGATTTCAAGGATACTAACTTGGAAGCTGTTTGTGATTGCTGAATACTGCTCAAGTTTGTAAAGAGGCTATTCCAGGGCGTCTTCGAGGGCACGGACAGCACTCTCCTGCATCGTTGGCAGCATATGGCTATAGGTGTCCAGTGATGGATATGGAGGAGTGCCCCAGCATTTCGGAGACGATCTTGGGATTGACGTCGTTCGCGAGCAGGAGCGTGGCGCAGGTATGGCGGAGGTCGTGGAAGCAGATCGGCGGCAGGCCGGCCTTCTTCAGGAGCGGCTTGAAGGAACGGTTACGTAAGTTGGAGGGGTTGATCATCGTGCCCGTCTCCGTGGCGAAGATGAGTCCGCCCGGCTGGTAGAGGGAGCCCATCCGCTCCATCTCCTCTAGCTGGCGCGAGAGGTGTGCTCGCAGGGCCATCACGTCGTTCGTCGTGAGCCTGATAGTGTGGCCTCTTGTTCGTCTTCGGCTCTCCGAAGACGTAGGCTTTGTCCACTTGGGTGAGCGTGCGGCACAGGGACAAAGCGAGCGTATTGTAGCAACCTTGGCGCGAGCGCTGCTTCCAAGATAATCTCGAGAGCCCTACCTACTCGGAAATCTAGACACCCGGAGCTCGCGGGGGTCTGACTCGCGCCCTCGCCGGGTATCTTTGCCTTACGCTTCAAAATGTAACCACTGTTATACTTATAAGGTGACAAATAATGAAAGAGAAGGCGAGCGGAGGTGGTTCGTGCTGGTCTACAAGCTGCCTTCGGAGCCTAGCCGCTACCGGGCGAGCGTTTGGAGAAAACTCAAGGCTGCTGGGGCGGTCTACCTGCAGAACGGGGTGGCGGCTCTGCCGGACGATCCCGGTGGGGAGCGGACGATGCGCGGCGTGGCGCGGGAGATCCGGGAGGTTGGGGGCACGGCACACCTTTTTCGGGGTGCTTCGGTGAGCGATCGGGGGGAGCTGGAGAAGATCTTCGACGAGGCGCGCGACGCCGAGTACGCGGAGGTTTTGGGACGTTGTCGCGATTTCCACGCCGAGTTGGACAAGGAGCGTGGTGCCGGCAATCTCACCTTCGCCGAGCTAGAGGAGAACGAGGAGGACCTTGCCAAGCTGGAGGCATGGGTGGGCAAGATCCGGGCCCGCGACCGCTTCGACGCGCCGCTCTTTGGGGAAGTTGAGCGGGAGCTCGTGGCGTGCCGGGAGAACCTGCAGGCGTTCGCGGCCTCCGTCTATGAGGCCGCCGACCACGGCTCGGCCGGTTCGTTATGAGCAACCCGTCTGTCGGCGGGAAAGGGTATTGTCGTGGATCGTCGGAGAGGTCGTAGTAGGGGTGAACCTGAAGGAGTGGAAGCGGTGGGCCGGGCGGCTGAAGTCCGAGACCTACGCTCTGTACCTGGCCTACAGGGATCCGCGGGTGCCCTGGTACGCCAAGCTGTTCGCTGCTCTAGTGGTCGGCTACGCCTTCAGCCCCATAGACCTGATCCCGGACCCCATACCGGTCCTCGGCTACCTGGACGACCTCATCCTGGTCCCCCTGGGCGTGGCCCTCGCGGTGCGGATGATCCCCGAGGACGTGCTCTCCGAGAGCCGGAAGAAGGCGCGGGAGATGATGGAGAGGGGCGAGAGACCTGTGAGCCGGGCGGCCGCCGCCGTCATCGTCATCCTCTGGTTGGCCCTGGCGGTGCTCGGCGCCCTCGTCGTGGTGCGAATGGTCCGGGGTTGAACGATCCCGGAGACGGACCGTGGGCGTCATCGCGGTGAGGCTTCGCCTGCGGCAGCGCCTGTGAGAATGGCCGGCACCTCGGCAGATAGTTAGTTAGTATCCCAGTACCAGCACGACTGCCATGATCGAGAGTCCCGCACCACTGAGGAGATCGGAGCGGATGGGTACGAAGCGGGCGACGACTCCCCCGAGTTGCAGGCCAACGAATGTCATCAGGGCCGTCATAGTGCCAAAGACCGCTGCCGTGAACACGGGGGGAAAGCCAAGCATCCCCAAGCCGGTACCCGCGAGCAGATTGTCCAGGCTTAGAGATAGAGGAATACCGAAGAGCGCCATACGCTCATCCAGATCCTCCGGTGCTTCGGTCTGCAGGCTCCGAATGACGAGGTATAGGCCATACACAAGCAGCACGATCGGTCCCAGGAAGTCCGCCGCTTTACCGATCTCCTCCCCGAAGTAGCGCCCGATCAGCAGACCTACCAGGGGCGAGAAGGCATCCCATAACCCGAACACCATCGCGAGCCGGAGTGCACGGCGCCAGCTGAGCTTAAAAGCCCCGAGCGCAATCGCCAACCGGAAATTATCCAGGCTGAGGACAAAACCGAGGATGAGAAGCGATATCACGGTCATGGCACACTCCTTTCAGGCTCTAAGCCGCCGGTTGGTGAGTAGTAGTTACTGTTCTTGGTATGGGTACGGGGGATGAGGTCTGCTTCGCCTGGCTCTACGCCCTCGTTAGCAGCCTGTACCGCCTCGGCCACAACCCGATGGTCGGGTGAGAGGTGGCAGACCGGATCGGTGCGCGCGGCATCGCCGGTGAGCTGGAACGCCTGGCAGCGGCAACCGCCGAAATCTACCTCGCGGCGATCACAACTCCGGCAAGGCTCCGGCATCCACTCCGTTCCCCGGAAGCGTTGGAAGAGGGGCGACTCCTCCCAGATCCATGCCAGCGAGTGCTCGCGCACGGTGGCTCGGGGAAGATTGAGGGTGTGCGCCGCGGGGCAGGGTAGGACATCCCCGTTGGGTATCACCGTTAGCTGCCGCTGGCCCCAGCCGCCCATACAGGGTTTGGGGTACTGGCTGTAGTAATCAGGGATGACGTAGATGATCTGCATCTTCCCCTCCAGGCGCTGGCGTGCAGCGCGTACTACCGCCTCGGCCTGGTCGAGCTGAGCCCTGCTAGGCAGTAGGGCTGCGCGGTTGTGCCAAGCCCAGCCGTAGTACTGAGTGTTGGCCAGCTCGATCCGATCGGCTCCTAACTCCTCGGCTAGATCGAGAATGCGGCCGATCCTATCGATGTTGTGGCGGTGGAGGACCACATTCAAAGTGAGCGGCCAAGCTAGCTCCTTGACCAGACGAGCTGCCGCGATCTTGCGTCCATAGGAAGGAGTGCCGGCTATACGGTCAGAGAGGGCTGGCTCGTCGGCCTGGATGCTGATCTGTACGTGGTCGAGACCGGCGGTCTTTAGCTGTTCCGCCCGCCGGGGCGAGAGGCCCAGGGCGCTCGTAATGAGGTTGGTATACAGACCCAGATCACGGGCGGTGGCCACAAGCTCTACAAGGTCGCGGCGCTGGAGCGGCTCACCGCCTGAGAGGTGAAGCTGCAGGACACCGAGGGCCCGCGCCTCGGTCAGCACCCGCTGCCACTCTGCCGTAGTCAGCTCCTCGCGGTAGTCCGCGAGGTTGAGCGGGTTGGAGCAGTACGGGCAATGGAGCGGGCAGCCGTAGGTGAGCTCGGCCAGCATGCCGTACGGCCTATTCATCGTCAAGCTCCACTAATCGCTTAGCAACGAGTCGAGCGAGGAAATCCCGCACCTCGTCGCCGGCTACGCGGTTGTACTGTCCGCACAGTTCCTCCACGATCTCGGCGACCGTCCGCTCCCCATCGCACAGGCCCAGGATGGTTGCGCCTGTTTGATTCAGGACCAGCACTCCCTCCGGTGCCAGCAGCACTTGCTGTTCCCGCACGGGGTCCCACTCCAGTCGGACCTGTCGCGCCAGATGAGGTCGATTCGTAGATAGTACCGCAATGCTCATGTCATCTCCTGTGCCATTGTGCGCCCCACGTCCGCCAGGTGTGGCGCACGCTTGATAACTGGCTCAATACAATCTGAAGTTGGGTGGCAAATCTAATGCCCCGCATACGATGGTCCAGTGGATGCAATCAATCATCCCCCTGTCGAGTGCTGCCCGGATAGGCCCTGTCGATAGCGTCCAACATGCTCCACAGCACGTCAGATTTGAAGGATAGCGCCGCCACAGCCCGCGCCTGCTCATCCGGTGTCCGGCAGTGCTCCGTCACCACCTCCAGAGCATGCTCGGAGTCGCGCGGGGCCTGCGTAAGGCGGGCGCGGAAATAGGCCAGCCCAGCGGGGTCGATCCAGGTGTAGAAGCGCTCGAACGCGGCCAGGCGCTCTGCCATCAGATCCGGCGCAAATAGCTCGGTCAGCGAGGAGGCCACCGCCTCGACCCACGGGCGGGTGCGGGCGAAGTTGATGTAGGCATCGACGGCGAACCGCACCCCGGGCACGACGTGCCGTTCGTCCCACATCTCTTCCCGCGTCAGTCCCGCAGCCTCGCCCAGGCGCAGCCAGGCCTCGATACCCCCCTCCCCGTCCGCTGTTCCATCATGGTCGAGGATGCGCCGGATCCAGCGTCGGCGTACCTCACGGTCAGGGCAGTTGGCGAGGATAGCGGCGTCCTTACGTGGGATGTTCTCCTGGTAGTAGAAGCGGTTGGCCACCCAGCCCTGGATCTGGCGGCGGCTCAGGCGTCCCTCGTTCATCATCGCGTGGAACGGATGCCGGCTGTGGTAGCGCTGTGACTGAGCGCGCAGGGCTCCGATGAAGCCCTCAGTGTCGGATACCACCAACTTCAGATCTCCAGTTCTAGTCCATCCGCGGCCACTTCCAAGCCGTGCTCCTCGACGATGCGCCGCTCGGGCGCGTCCTCAAGCAGGATAGGGTTGGTATTGTTGATATGGATATAGATTTTGCGCTCAATGGGGAGCGGGGCCAACTGCTCCAGGCTACCATCGGCACCGCCGATCGGAAGGTGTCCCATATCACGCGACGTCTTACCGGCGATGCCGAGCCGGATCAG
>JAWWQA010000212.1:0-8080 GCA_033854695.1 Rubrobacteraceae bacterium | reverse complement strand
GGGGCAAAAAAGTAAAGAGCAGCATCGCGGGCAGATAGCTCCAGCCAGAGAGAGGGTCGCCCGCGAAGGGAGTGCCAGAGAACTGGTACGGGTTCCAGGCCGGGATGCTGCCGGATCTTAGGCTTTCGCCGAGGAAGTAGTAGAAGGGGTAGTACTGCGTAGCAGCGTCAGATCCAAGGGTGACCTCGTTGCGAAAGAGATCCCCCTCGGCGACGACCGTGAGCGCACAAAGCATGAATACCGCGGCAAGGTCGGCGTGCCGCCCCACAAAGGCGGAGATGGCCGAGAAGATACGGAACCGGAGTACTTTGTGCGGCTGCTGCACGCTGCCTCAGCCTGCGCCTTCTTCGCAGACGGCGTACCAGTACAACGCGTCCTGGTGGCACACTATGACACTCGGGAGTCGCGCTTTGATCGGCACACCAAACTCTGACAGTCCCACAGAGACCCTGCTTGGTGCTCGCCATTCTAGGAGGATCGTGGAGTTTCGCGAGACGATCAAGTCGTGGCTCCTCTCTCCTACTCGCCTCAGTGAGCTGCTTATAATTGCATATCCAAACAAAAATATGCGCCAATGGGGCGGCTACCGCCACCACTTCATGGCAATTCTATCGACGGCCCGCCTGCTGATCACCGGCTAGCGACAGTTTAGGATCGAGCCCGCCTTAAAAGGAATCCTACAGCATCTGCTAATGGGTAGCCTCGATGAGCTGTGGGGTGTTGAGAATCTCCCCTATCTCATCCGGAGAAGCGTTGCGGCGGACGTACTCTTCTTGGATCACCTCCCCAAGATGCACCTCGTCACCGATACGGCAGATTATGTACTCGAGAACCCTCCGCTCTCGCTCGTCGAGGCAGAAGCCAGTGAGCAACCTCTCCTACAGGGATTGCGTTTCCTCGATCACGCGCCTCTTCCATTGTCCAAGACTCCTTATGGATAGTTTACCTGTTACTACCGTACCTTTACCTGTTACTACCGTACCCGTGGATCTTAAGAAACCTTTAAGAACCTGAGAAGTTCTTCCGAAGAGCTTGCGGCGAGGGAGTGAGTTGCCTTTCAGACACACTATGCCACCTGCTACAGTATCAGCATGGACCGCTACGGCGAGGTGTGGGAGAGGTTCAAGAGGGAGCGCTACCTGGAGTTCGGGGGACACACGGATCCGGACTGGCAAAAGGGTCATGCTCTCTCGGTCTGCCTGGTAGTGCCTGTCGAAGCTTCACGGTTGCGGGACCGGCTGGAGCCCTTGAGGGATGCCTTGCGCCCCTTCCCGTTCGTCTCATTGCACCCCGACCACTTTATGCACGTAACGCTGCTCCTCCTGGGCTTCCTCGTCCCGGGGAAGCCCGTCGCCAAGAACGAGCTCTCGCGCGAACAGCTCAAGGATCTGGAGGCCCGGGTATGGGAAGCACTGCAAAGCTTCCCTGCCTTCGAGGTGGAGCTGACGAACCTCAACGTATTCCCGGGAGCAGTGTTCGTTGAGGCGCACGACGGCAGTATGCTGGAGAAGCTGCGCGGCACCATCTCCAGGGTTTGCGGGATCGAGGAGCCCTCCGGGCCGCTTCACCTCACCCTGGCCTATCTCCAGGCTCAGGACGGTGCGCTCGCACCCGACGAGTTCGTCACGACAGTCGAGCGCTACCGCAACTGGACAGTAGGCGCGTTCTCAGTCGAGCGCGTCGAGTTCACGCTGCTCCACTTGAACTCCTCCCGATACCCCAGGCTGGAGGTCTTCGCGGAGATACCGCTCGGCGGCTAGCTCTCGGCGACCGGAGGCCGGCGCCTGGGAGCAGAAACCTGCAGCGCCTTCGGCGTGAGCAACCAACGCAGGGAGCCTGCTCCCGATTCAGGAGGCCCCTCGAACTGAAGGCGTACCACGCCGCCTTTTTTGATCTGGACGTCCATGCCATCAGCATCGCCCACCAGGAGATACGACACCAGCTCGTGCAGACCCGGCCGGTGCCCGACGACCGCCACGGAGCCCAGTCCATCGTAGCGCGCAATCGTGTCTAGAACCTTGTGCGGAGGGCAGTCTGGCTCCAGCGCTTCGCAGGAGACGGGAGCGGGCCAGCCTGCCTGTTCCAGGATCTCCGCCGTCTGCCATGCCCTGACGAAAGGGCTGCTCAAGACCATCTCGACCTCGGGCACGAGTTGCAGTATCCCCCCGGCGACACGTCGGAACCGCTCCTCCCCCTCGGGTGTCAGCGGGCGCTCTGCGTCGTCCGGCCAGCGGTCCCTATCACGCTTATGCGCTATCGCGTGCCGGACCACGTAGAGATCCACGGTTCCTACTTCTCCTTTCCGCTCTCGGTCGTCACCCCGGAGCGCTGCTTCTTCATAACCTTCTCGAAATCCTTCCACGCTCTGCCCTTGTAGAGAGCACGGTAAGCATCCGAGGACGGCAGTGACGCTCGCAGGTCGGCTGCTTCTCGCAAGTTGCCCTGAGCGAGCTCCCCCATCGCGAACGCCGTCCGCGGCGGCAGCTTCCTGCCTTCGGTGGCGAGCTGCTCGAGGAGGCCGGCGGCCACTATCAAGTCCTGGTGCCTCCCCAGGTCGTCCTGGAGCGTCTTCAAGGGCTTGACAATCCCGCCGGTGGCCTCCTCGCCGTAGACGTCCGAAAGGAATTCTAGAGCGTAGCGCAGGCGCTTGCCCTTCTTGCGCAGGTCGTGGTACTCCTCGGGACGCGAGGTCCCGTTTATGCGCCCGGCGGCCTTGTGCCACTTGCGATAGGGACGGGAGAGGAGGCCGGGAGCGGCGGCGAGGATGGGCTCGCCGGTGACCGCAGAGACCCCTGGGCCTTCTCCAGGGCCCGTTTCGCCCGCCGGTCCGCGCCGGAGCATCTCGGCGAAGGACGACTCGAAGCGTGCGTACCGCTCGGAGTCGAGGGCTTCGAGAAGGAGCTCACGGGCCGCGTCCCGGCGTTCCTCTACGGCGCTCACGACCTCAGAGAGCAGTTCGCGACCATCCTCGTCGGCCCGCGCGACCCATCTCTTGAGCTGCTCGATCTGGACGTCCAGGTCCCGGACCTCTCCGAGGACGACAGCGACCCACTTGAGCTCTCCTCGAAGCCAGCGGGCCCGCTCCGGCAGCGTGTCCTCGAAGAGCTTGATCGCAGCCCGCATGCGCCTCGTCGCCACGCGCATGTCGTGCAGTTCTTCGGGGTCCTCGCCGAGCCGGGTACCGGACTCGTACGCTCCCATAGCAGCGAACTGCCACCGCAACACCCGGAACGCCACCTCGCCCACAGAGAGGGAGTCGTCTACCGCGACCGGCCCGAGACTCCTCGCCCCCTCCGGGGTGAGCCCGGTCGCAAAGAGACCGGCCTCGTACTTGGAGACCCTGGCCGGCCGCAGCTCGAGAGCCTCCTCCATCACCTCGACGAGCCCCTCCAGACCCGAGCCCTCCACAGTGTCTGCCTTGGCAACGTCCGCCTCGACCTCGACGCGCGTGAGGCTGGCCACCTCGCCACCACCGAGCGGTATCTCGGACCTGTCCAATGCAACCTCGCCGATGCGAGAGCCGTTCGCGGCTCCTGCCCGCCGGATGTCCCCCGACGCGTCCTGCACGATCTCCTCGGAAGAGCCGTCGGTCCGGCTCGCGGCTACGTCTGGACCACCGGCGCGTTCGCCGGGCACGAGGTCGAAGGTCTGGCGATTGGTATGTACCTCGAAGAGGGGACGTAGCTCGCGGACGCCGGCCAGCGCCCGTAGGCGTTCGCCGACCGGCCCATGGGCCTTCAAGAGGGTCTCGACCTCGCCGTTCTCGAGCGGCTCGGAGATCTCACGCCGCCGCCAGGCGTTGCCACTGGTTCCGCCCCTGTCGCCACTCCCGGCGGCCGTCAAAGACTTCATCGTCGCCTCGGTCTCTTTGTCCGCGCGGCGGATGCGCAAGGCGTACCCGGCTCGGTAAAGACGCCAGTCCTCGGTGTCGTAGTAGGTGTCTACAAGCTCCTTCTTCGCGCCAGGGCCGATGGCGATGCTGAGATCCTCAGCGCGCTCTTCGAGCCAGCTCTCTACGCGCTCGAGATCAGCGTCTTCGAACTGCCATTCAACCTCCTGGTGGTCCATGCCGCCGGGCTTCTTCTCTTCCGGCACCCGCCTCTCGTTTTTAGAGGAGCTCCTGTCCCCGGACGACCGCTCTGCCCCTAAAGTCCGCTCCATACCGCTACCGGTCGACTGGTCCTGTTTGGTCGTTTGGTTATCCACGGGCACCTCCCGACGCCTTGTTTAACATAGGGTTAACAGAGAATGTATCACGGAGATGCAAACCCCTCCAAGGTACAAAGCTCACCAATATTGAGGCAAGAATCTCACCAATGACAATCAGGATCTAGCCTCGCGCTAGAACGGTTCTTCGAGGAGCCGTGCCTGGCTGTCCAAGGGTTCTTCGCCCTCTTGCGGGCGAAGGCGGGTGTAGGTGCCATCGGCGTTCATCTCCCAGGCGTTGGCGGTGTCGTTGAGCTGGAGATCAAAAAGACGCCGAACTTTCTGCCGGTGTCGAGCCTCGCGCAGGGGGAAGAGAGTTTCGACACGTCTATCGAGGTTACGCTGCATCAGGTCGGCACTGCCGAGGTAGATCTTCTCGTCCTCCCCCTCGCCAAAGGCGAAGGCCCGCGCGTGCTCCAAAAAGCGCCCTACCAGCGAGACAACCCGGATGTTCTCGCTGATCCCCTCCAAGGCCGGTTTAAGGCAGCAGATGCCCCGGATCACCATCTCTATCTTCACCCCGGCCTGCGACGCCAGGTAGAACTCTTCGATTATCTTCGGGTCCGTCAGAGAGTTCATCTTACAACAGATGTACGCAGGCTCCCCCTTCTCGGCGAGCTCCGCCTGCTCCCGTATGAGGGCCACGAATTTCTCGCGCAAGCTCAGAGGGGCGACGAGCAGCTCATGGTACTCCTCCTGCTCGGAGTAGCCTGTCAGGTAGTTGAAGAGGTCCGTGCCGTCCTCACCAATCTCCGGATCGTCGGTGAAGTACGAAAAGTCCGTGTAGATGCGGGCGGTACCGGGGTTGTAGTTGCCGGTGCCCATGTGTACGTAGCGCCTGAGACTTCCGCCCTCTCGCCGGACCACCAGGCACATCTTGGCATGCGTCTTCAGGCCCACGAGACCATAGGCGACGTGCACGCCCTGGGCTTCGAGCTGGCGCGCCCAGATGATGTTCGGCTCTTCGTCGAAGCGGGCTTTCAGCTCCACGAGAACGGCGACCTGTGTCTGCTCGTCGCGCGCGCCCGAGAGCGCCTCGATTATAGGGGAGTTCGACCCGACCCGGTAGAGGGTCTGCTTGATCGCCAGGACCTCGGGGTCAGCCGCCGCCGCCCGGACGAACTCCACGACCGGGCTGAACGAGTCGTAGGGGTGATAGAGCAGGATGTCGCCCTGCCGGATCGCCGAGAAGATCGAGCCAGGCCCCCTGAGTTCCGGCGGTATGCGCGGCGACAGTGGAGGATAGAGGAGATCTGACCGGTCGAGATGCGTAAGATCGTCGAAATCACCGAGCCCCAAAGGTTCAGGTGCCGCGTAGACAGAGTTCGGTTCCACGCGCAGGTTCTCCGCCAGCCACTCGCGCAGTTGGGCAGGCATCGAGTCCGTCACCACGAGCCTGACGCTCTGTCCAAACCAGCGGCCCGCGAGCTCGTGCTCAATTGCGTGGAGCAAGTCCGAAGCCTCGTCCTCCTCGATCACCAGGTCCGCATTGCGAGTCACCTGGAAGACGTAGCTCGCCAGGATCTCCTTTCCGGGGAAGAGCTCGTCCAGGTTCGCCGCTATGACCTCCTCGACCCTTACTAGTCTTATCTCCTCGTGCACCCCTGGGGCAGGTGTCTCCTCGGGTCTCTCCGTCGGCAGCACCCTCATGAAACGCTCGATCGTGGTCGGCACTTTGATGCGCGCCATCACCTCCCTGCCTGAGTCCTCGATCACCACGAGCAGGTTTAGCGAGAGGTTAGAGATGTGCGGGAAGGGGTGTGCGGGATCCACGGCGAGCGGGGTGAGAATAGGCAAGATGTCGTGAGCGAATCGTGTTCGAAGCTCCCTCTGCTCCTTCGCGGAAAGGTCGTCGTGGGAGACGAGGTTGACACCCTCCTTTTTTAGCGCGGGGAGGAGATCCTCCTTCAGCACCGCCCGCTGGTCGGCGAAGAAGCGTTTGGTGTGCTCGTAGATACGATTCAGCTGCTCTTCTGGGGTCATCCCATCCGGGACAGGATTCGGCAGCTCCGCGGCGACCTGCTGTTGGAGCCCGGCGACCCGGATCATAAAGAATTCGTCGAGGTTGGTCTCCGAGATCGAGACGAACCGCACCCTATCGAGCAAAGGATGCCGCTCGTCTTTGGCCTGCGCCAGGACACGCTCGTTGAAGCCGAGCCAGGAGAGCTCGCGGTTTACGTATAATGAAGGGTCGGAGAGATTTGTTCTTTGCTTGGTAACGTCCATGCTAGTTTCCCCTGGTCGAGTCTCTTCCGTTCCGGGCCTCTTCGGCCATCGCGAGGATCACGCCTTCCCTTATACCGCCACGTACCACGGTGAGCTGGGGGCTGCTGAAGTACTCCAGGATGGCGGCGAGCGTGCTGATCGCCGCCGGCATTACACGCGCTCGCTCGGGGGCCAGCCCCTCCTCCCTCGCCAACACCGCCGACGGCATAAGGGAGATCTCCGCCGCGAGCTCTCTCAAGCGCCCCTGAGTAAGCTGGTCTTTGGTGAGCTTGAGGATCGTCCGGGCCGAGCCCCCGATCGCCACGACAGCCGTCCCTTTGGGAAGGTTCCACCCCGGCAGCATCTCGGTCACAGCCTCGCGGAGGTCCTCGAGCTCTTCGGGCTTCGGGGGATCATGGCGCACATGGCGCTCGGTGGTGCGGTTGGAACCAAGCGGAAGGGAGACCTGCATAAGGGGTCCGTTCGCAGCGTCGCCGAGGATGAGTTGGGCCGAACCACCACCGAGGTCGACGACGAGCGCCGGCGCGTCCCACGAGAAGTTCGGCCCCAGGGCCGAGACCGCCCCGCGGAAGCCCAGAAAAGCCTCTTCCTCGCCGGAGATCAAACGCATCTCGAGCCCCTCCTCCGCAACCCTATAGATCAACTCCGAGCCGTTCTTTGCGTCCCTAACGGCGCTCGTCGCCAGCACCGTGGTCTCAGACGCACCGTTCAGAGCCGCCAGCCGGGCGAAGAGCTTTATCGCCTCGGCTGCCACGGGTATCCGTGCCTCCTCTATCTCCCCCGTCTTATCTACCCCCGAGCCCAGGCGGGCAGAGACTTTCTCCCCCGTCACCGGAAGGACAGTGCCGTCTTCCACCTCGCCGACAAGCAGGTGGATCGTGTTCGAGCCCACGTCGATGACCGCGTGCGGGCTCACATAGCCTCCTGCCGTAACCCTGAGCGTCTAAAGTGCAACCAGTCCTCCCGTTCCGCGTGACCTTACGACCAAATCATACAACCCACGTCCCGCGCATGGTATAAGATTTTGAGAACGGTTCTCAACAAAAAAGCACTCGACTCGCGAGGGCCGGGGTCGGACGCGGAGGAAACCATCTCCAAGAAAAAGAAGCTCTCCAAGAAGATTCGTGCCGCGGCGAACGGGGCCGTAGCGGAGAAGAGGAAGGCAGAAGCGAAGGTCCGGGACTACGAGTCGCACGTGTTCGTCTGCATTGGTGGCGATTGCAAGAAGCGGGGCGCGAGGGACACGAGGAAAGCCCTCAAGGACGAGCTCCGCTCGGAGGGTCTCCTCGGGGAAGTCAGGATCGACACCGTTGACTGTCTCGGCCTGTGCAAGCACGGCCCAAACCTCGTCGTCTACGACGGGGCTGAGCCTAAGGGCACATGGTATCTCGGTGTCAGGAAAGAAGACCTCCCCGATGTAGTCGAGCAACACCTCAAAGGGGGTGAGCCCGTGGAGCGCCTGGCAGCAGACCGGCGCCCCCGCAAAGCGAGAAAGAAGTAGGACCGCCTCGGCGAGGCGGCTCGGCAACCCCCGGGAGTAGGTGAGGGAAGCCGGCCGGTAGAAGCGCGGCTAGGGGGCCTGCACCGGGGGCTCTATCGGTGCCGGGTCGACCGGCAGTGGGTCGATCGGCGCCGGTTCGTTGGGTAT
>JAWWQA010000211.1:0-3018 GCA_033854695.1 Rubrobacteraceae bacterium | reverse complement strand
GGTCCAGAACTGCGACGGTATCGCGATAGAACTTCTCGGCGTTCGCGCGACTGTCCCCGATGCACACCGTGCCCAGCTTGCCGTACTCGGAGAGCGCCCCGATCAGGTGAAACACGACCCCCTGCTGGGTCGCGCCGTCGAAATGCAGGCCATGGTCCACCACGATGTCTATCAAATCGTCCGGGATCATGCCTTTATATGCCGGGTTCTGGAGATTATCCGATGCAAGGTAGTAGCACGGCTGCTCGGTGGGCGTGCAATACAGTCCGCTCTGCGGATCATACATTCCATCCGTCAGAAATTGCAACGTCATATACGGATGGGTCGTCCCGCCTTTGCGCAGGTTGATCTCGATAGCGGAGTGCTCCCAACCTTCCCCGCGCTTTACGGAGATAAAGTCGATCCCGAAGCGGCCCAATACCCCCCGGTGTCCCAGCACGTCTGCCACCCGCCACCCGGCCTCCTGAATGTCTTGGCAATACGCCTCGTCAGCAGGAAAGGAACATCCCAAAAAGACTTGACCCGAAGGCCCGCCCAACAGCTGATCGTGGGTTGAGATGATGCACGCTTCGCCCAAAGGGTCGATTCGGCACTGTACCGACGGGGAGCGTATCTCCGCACCTTCGACAAAGCACTCGACGATGCCGCCCATCTCCGCAAACTTCTGCCGGTAGCGCTCCCAGGTTTCGCTCTGCGCCTCGAAGCGGATTCGATGGGGCAGTTCACCCTGGACCCAGTGTGAAAGATCGCCATTCCTGGGAGCGTCGTCATAGGAAAAGAGCGCGTTGCCCTCGCCCGAGAAGCCGTCGTTTAGCTTGATCACCACCCGGCGCAGGTCTGGCTGTCGGCGCTTCAACTCAGCAAGGGCGTTCACCACATCATGCTCATCACGCAGGCGCTCGAACCCATCCGGTACCGGCACACCCGCTTCCCGGAACACCTCCCGGCTGCCGCTTTTCGTGCCTAGATGACCTAGGGCAGGATCGTTCGCGTAGAGAGGAATGCCCAAGCGTACGGCGAGCGTTCGCTCCAGGGGCGTGCTATTGAAACAGGTTATATGGGCGGTCTGTGTGTCAGGAATAGCCGCACGAATGCGCTCCAGCAGGCGCGGTCGTTCGAGAATCTTTTGCGTCAGGGGCGCCTTGGAGGCATCGTGACAACTCAAGAGCGTAAGCCGCCTCCGGGCGTGGCTGACCGGTATGCCGGGAAGGAGATGCAGATAGTAGTCGATGATCGTCGCCGCGACCGGCTGGCTCGTGACGTAGATAAGGTGGGTGCGGGGCAGCCTCAGCAGCATCAACAGGCAGAGCATCCGCTCTTCATAGTGGTGCGCGCCGGAGATCTTCGCCAACTCCTCCGCGTCTAGCGACAGGCTGGGAATGACGACAACGGTCTGGTGGGCATGCGGATCCGGGAACGCGCGTTGGAACAAGGGCGCAAGCCGCTCCTGGATCTGCGCGAAGCACTGGCGTTCTTCCGCAGAGCCGGGGACTGGCACACCCGTGCCGGACGGCGGTACAGCCCTCAAGCTGGCGTCATGCGTAGCAGAAGTATCCATCATCTTTTCCCCTTACACCACGGTTTAGCTACTCAGGATACCAAAAGCAGCCTTACTAGAGTTCTATGGAATTGATAAAAAGTTCGCGCATGAGATTCTACAATTCCTCGAACTTGTCGAGGGTAACAAGAAAAGGAGCCTTCGTACACCCTTCGCATGCTGCGTACTCTCAGTCAGAGTCTACACAAGCAGACATCAAAGCAAATTCTGTCATCAAGTAGCGTGAACAGTTGAAGAAGTATATATTACGATGTTAGGGAAGGTGATGTTTCTAATGAGTTCTCAGGGCACAGCAAAATCCTCCACTTGGGAGATGCGCTGCGCTGCGTTACATGTCACCATTGCTTATAGAGAGGAAGAGGACTCGAAGCAGGCTAAGAACGGATGTGATGCACTCCAAGCGCACACCCCAAGACACAGCTGACGGGATGCCGGAGGAGGTCTGCGTCGAGTTGTTCGACGGTTTCCGGGTTTCGGTAGGAGCCCGCGTCATAGAGGAGGGTCAGTGGCGGCTTAGCAAGGCGGCGAGCCTCGTGAAACTGCTCGCTCTGACACCGGGCCACAAGCGTCACCGGGAGGAGATCATGGCGCTGCTGTGGCCAGACCTCGACGCGGAAGCCGCCGCGAACAACCTACGCCATGCGCTCCATCTTGCTCGCCACACGCTCGGAACTACGGTGGGCGCTTCCTCCAGATACCTGCGACGCCGGGGCGATTTGTTGGAGCTGTGCCCAAGCGGATTACTCTGGATCGACGTCGAGGCCTTTGAGGAGGCTGCAACGGAGGCCCGCCGGTCCCGTAATCCCGGGGCATACCGGGCAGCCCTGGACCTCTATGCTGGGGAGCTCTTGCCGCAGGACCGCTACGAGGGATGGGTGGAGCAACGAAGGGAGGGGCTGCGGCTGACGTACCTGACGCTGCTCCTCGAGCTGGCGAAGCTACACGAGGAGCATGGGGAGGTGGAAAAGGCTATCTCTACGCTCTGGCGGGCGCTGGCAGTCGAGCCTGCCCAAGAGGAGGCTCACGCGGGGCTGATGCGCCTCTACGCAGGCTCCGGAAGGCGAGACGAAGCTCTCAGGCAGTACGAGCGGCTTCAGAAGACCCTCTCACGGGAACTCGGCGCCGACCCCAGCGCCGCCAGCCGCCGGCTCCGCGCGGAAATCTTGACAGGACATTCCCCGTTGGCTACTCGGTCGTCGCAGGAGGGTGGCCCGCTGGAAGAGTACCCGGACCTCGGCAACCACAACCTGCCCGCTGCCCGAAGCAGCTTTGTCGGCCGGAAACGCGAGATGCTGGAGATCAAACGCGCCTTAGCAATGACCCGGCTCCTGACGCTCACCGGCGTCGGGGGCTCGGGCAAAAGCCGGCTTGCCCTGAAAGTGGCCGAGGACCTCGTAGAGGCCTATCCGGACGGGGTGTGGCTGGTGGAGCTGGCTCCACTCTCGGAAGAAGAGTTGGTG
>JAWWQA010000210.1:0-8432 GCA_033854695.1 Rubrobacteraceae bacterium | reverse complement strand
GACGTCCACGGCTACCGCACGGTCGCCGACATCATGCGCGCACCGAACCCATTCACGGGCGAGATCTACCGCGAGGCGCGCGTCGTGAGCCGCGTGACCCGCGAGATGATCTGCTTGATGGAGGGGCGCCACGTGCACCCGTCCACGATGATACCTGGCGTGACGAACGCTGCCCGTCCCCACTCGGCCATGTTCTCGTACTTGTAGTCGCACTCGTCCGGGTTCTGAAATGCGCTCCAGCAGCCGAGTAGAATGCGACGACGACCGACCTCTTCGTAGCCGGGCAGCGCCTCGTAGAAGAAGTCGAAGACGTCGTCGTTCATCGGAACGGCCTTCTTTATGAAATCCAGGCACCTCATCAGCCGGCTCAGGTAGTCGGTGAAGATCTGGGGCGTCGCTACCGTGCCGGTGCCCCCCGGGTATAGCGTGGAGGGGTGCACATGCCGGCCCTCCATCAGGCAGAACATCTCGCGGGTGACCCGGCTTATGTGCAAGGCCTCTTGATATATCTCACCCGTGAACGGGTTGAAGGCGCGCATGATGTCGGCGATCGTGCGATAGCCGTGGATGTCGGCGTTGGGGGCATCTGTCCGCTCGGCCTGCTCCAGTAGGCTCGGGTTGGTCTCCCGGACCATCTGCTCGCAGAAGTCCACGAACACCAGGTTGTCCTGGAAGATGGTGTGGTCAAACATGTACTCCGCGGCCTCGCCCAAGTTGTAGATCCACTCGGCCAGCGGCGGCATCGCTATCCCGTAGGCCATGTTCTGGGCGTAGACCGAGCAGACGGCGTGGTTGTCTCCGCAGATACCGCAGATGCGGCTGGTGATGAAGTGCGCGTCGCGAGGGTCCTTGCCCTTCATAAAGACGCTGTAACCGCGGAAGATAGAGGAGGTGCTCTTGCACTCGACCACTTCCCGGTTGTCGAAGTCTATCTTGGTGTAGATCCCGAGGTTCCCGACGATCCTGGTTATTGGATCCCAGGACATCTCCACGATGTTCCTGGCTTCGGGGCTAACTTCCTCTCGAATAGCCACTTATCTTCCCCTTCCTAATGCGGCCAACGCGGGTTGTAGCCGGACGTGAGCTCGTTACGATTGTGTCGCCACTTCGGTTCCTTGTTAACCGTATCGTTGGTTATGCTGCGCAGCCTCCGGATCATGGCGCCGTAGACCTTGGTCATGGCCGAAGAAAGCGTTCCGCCCGGCGGCTCGTCCATGAACGGCATAAACTTGTCCGGGAAGCCCGGCATCGTGCAGCCGATGCAGATACCGCCCACGTTCGGGCAGCCCCCGAGCCCGTCCATCCAGCCCCTCTTCGTCACGTTACAGTTGACCACCGGCCCCCAGCAACCGATCTTCACCTGGCACTTGGGCGAGTTGTAGTCCATGGCGAAGTCGCCCTGCTCGTAGTAGGCAGCCCGGTCACAGCCCTCGTGGACGGTCTTCCCGAAGAGCCACGTGGGCCTGAGCTGGTCGTCGAGCGGGATCATCGGAGACATGCCGCCCGCCTGCATGAGCAACCACGTCAGAGTCTCCATGAAGTTGTCCGGCTGTACGGGGCACCCAGGTACGTTCACGATCGGGATGCCCGCCCAGGAGCGGAAGTTCCATCCCAGGTAGTCCGCAAGGCCCATGCAACCCGTGGGGTTGCCCGCCATCGCGTGGATCCCCCCGTAGGTCGCGCAAGTCCCTACCGCAACTACCGCCCAGGCCCTTGGAGCCAGCTGGTCGATCCACCAGTTGAGGGTCAGCGGCTCGCCGGTGGCCGGATCGTTCCCGAACGACGTCCAGTATCCATCCCCGTTGATGTTCTCGTTGGGTATGGAGCCCTCAATCACCAAAACAAACGGGGCGTCGAGCTCATCGTTCGCCGCCTGGCGATAGACCTGCAAGAAGTCCTCCCCGCCGAGCGAGGGGTCCAACACCTTGTTGTGCAGATGCACCGTGGGTATCCCCGGCATATTGCCCAACAATACATCCTCGATGCTGGGCAGCGTGGCCGCCGTTACGGAGACCGAATCTCCGTCGCAACTCATGCCCTCCGAGATCCACAGGATGTGAACCTCCTCCACCCCACTATTGGGCATCGTTTGAGTCCACATATCAGTCACGAGCACTCCTCCTTTCCGCCTTGCGTCCCCTACCGTATGACAGCCTTAAAGAACTTTTGTACTCGTAGTCCACATAAGTGGACCTCTTCCACCTCTACCTCTGCTCGGACCCCGCTGCCGGCTCCACACCTATAAGAAGTTCCCCTTCCTCTTGTTCTTGAGATCTACTCTCAAGCTTCTAAGCAGCTTCTGGTAAGCTTTGGCCGTCTCTTTGCTTCCTCAGCTTCTGGCTTTCTAGACCTCCTTACAACCTCTTACTGCAATTCCCCTTACAGTTGTAAGGTATACAGCTTACCAACCTTCCAGCTCACTGTAAACATAGACATGGTCTAATTTCTGCACGTTGGCCAGGCTTCTCGGGTGTATCCTTTGGGTTATGCACACCCCTCCGCAAACGTTAAGATAGCCTGCAGAGATTGACTTACGTTAGTAAATTAGGCTTGGCGCTGTGCAGGCCGGCGCTGCTCCAGCCAATTACACCATTCTTCCACGCCTTGCCCCGTGCGAGCACTCGTGAGAATGCGCGGGACACCCGGGTTGACCGCATCCAGGTTTCCCAAAAACTGCTCCATATCGAAGTCCAGGTGCTCCAGCAGGTCTACCTTGTTCACCAACACTAAATTCGCGGAGCGGAACATGAGCGGGTACTTGAGCGGCTTCTCCTCACCTTCGGTGATGGAGTAGACCATAACCCGGACGTCCTCCCCGACCTTGAACTCCGCCGGACACACTAAATTCCCGACGTTCTCTATAACGAGAACGTCTACGTCGTGCAGTGGAAGCTCGGAGAGGCCTGAACGCACCATGTTTGCGTCCAGGTGACATTCGCCACCGAAGCCGGGATCCGTGTTTACCTGCACCAATGGGATGTGAAAGCGTGCCAGCCGGTCCGCATCCAGAGTAGTCTGTACGTCGCCTTCCAGCACCCCCAGGCGCAGCTTGCCACACAACCGCTCCAGTGTACGCTCCAGGAGCGCTGTTTTCCCCGCTCCCGGAGAGCTCATCAGGTTTATCACATAGGTCCCGGCCCGATCGAAGTTCTCCCGATTAGCCTGAGCAAGCGCGTCATTGGCGTCCAGAACGTTCTCTAAAACTATCTTCTTTACAGCCGTGCGGTGCATCCTCTATACCTCCTCCAACTCCAGGGACTCTACCAGCAACTCTTCCCCTCTAAGAACCTCCAGGTCAAAGCCTCCGCACGCCCCACACTGCAGAGGAAAGTTCCTGAGCTGACTCTCCATCCCACACTCGCGACACATTCCGATCGCCGGGACCTCCTCCATCTCCAACTCGGCTCCTTCAACCGGCGTCCCTTCGGCTACAAGCTCAAAACCGAAGGCCAGAGCAGAAGGTACAACCTGGCGCAAATGACCGATCTCCAACTTCACCTTCGTAACCCGCCGCCCCTTCGCGTGGCGGCTGGCGATCCGGACTATCGATTCTGCTATAGAGAGTTCGTGCAAGCGCGCCAACCCCTCCAACTGACTTCAAAGGCCCGCACCTCCTGGTGCGCAGGACGTAGTCTGCGAGCCACCCATTCCCACTCCCTATTGTATCGTAGCCCACAATTCTCACCGCAACAAGCCCGAGCCGACCAGCTTCGGCAGGGGGGCATCTGCCGTGAAAAATAATACCTGACTATTAGAATTAGGGAGTGCAGGCCGCCAAGGAGGATATGTGGACAAACCGATAGAACTGTACACCGCAGCCGGTTGTCCCTACAGTGCAGCCGCTCGCGAGGATCTGGAGTGGCGCGGAGTAGACTTCGTAGAGTACGACGTAGAGAAAGACCGCGACGCCTACGAGCGTATGCTCGAGCTAACCGGAGGCAATCGCACAGTGCCCGTGATCGTCGAAGCTGGCAAGCCTCTTCAGGTGGGCTGGATGGGTCAGGGATGCTTCATCTAGATCGCCGGCCATTTCTTCATGGAGATCCATATCGAAAAGGGGCGCGCCAGGACGTGCCCCGGTGGTCGACGGTGGTCAGGTGGTCTTTGTCGGCGGATTGTCGCAGCTCGGGTTGAGGACGGCCTGGATCTCGTCATTGTTCATGTTGTCTTGCGTCACCAGGACTGAGCCGGTGTCACCGCCCGAGGACGGCGTACCCGTCCGGATCTCCTCGACCGCGGCGTTCACGCCGTCGTAGCCCATGCGGAACGGGTTCTGGGCGACCAGAGCCGTGACGACACCCTCCTTGACGGCGAATATCTCGTCCGGGGCCGTGTCCCACCCTACGATAACGATCTTGCCGGCCTTACCGGCTCTCCGGACGGCCTCCGCGGCGCCGAGGACACCCGGCTCGTTGGCGGCATAGATGGCGTCGAGCTCGGGGTTAGCTGTGCGGATGTCCTCCGTAACCTGCAGTGCCGTGTTGTAGTCGCTCTCGCTCGACTGCTCGGCCACGAGCTCGAGCTGCGGGTTCTTGTCCATCACGTTCTTGAAGCCCTCGGTGCTGGTGTCGTTGGTCGAGGTCCCTGGCTGGAAGGGGATAAAGGCCACCTTCCCACCCTTCTGGCCAAGCTCGTCGGCCAGAAGCTGTGTAGCCTCCTCGGCGGCGGCGACGTTATCCGTGGCGAAGACCGGAACATCTGCGGGCTGGGGGTCGGTGCCGGAGTCTATGTTGACGACAGCCAGGCCCTGGTCGAGGGCCTGCTTGGAGACGTCAGCGAGTACCTTGGCGTCGGTAGCGGCGTAGACCAGACCGTTGACGCCCTGGGTGATGTAATTTTGAAGCAGGCTCTGCTGGCCGGTGACGTCTGTCTCGGCGGTAACACCCTCCCACTGGACCTGGACCTCCTCTCCCTCGGCCGTCTTGACGGCGCACTCGGCGCCTGTGCGGACTTGCTCCCAGAAATCGAAGCCCACCGCCTTCTCCTTCTCTGTCCGGCGATTGATGAACCCCCCACGTCCGGGCTCGCGCCCGAGAAAGAGGTTCTCGGCGACGGAGAGGTGGGGGGCAAGAGCAAACTCCTGGTAGACCAACGCTACCCCCAGGGACTGGGCGTACCCAGGACCGCGGAAAGCCACCGGCTCGCCGGAGATCTCTATTTCCCCCTCCGTGGGGCGCTCTACTTGCGAGAGGAGCTTCATCAGGGTGGACTTGCCGGCCCCGTTCTCTCCGGCCACTGCATGAACCTCGCCGGGCAGGATCTCCAGATCCACCCCGTCCACAGCCAGCACGCCGGGAAACTCTTTCGAGACACCCCGCAACCGGACGACAGGATTCCGCGTCCCGGTTTCGGTCTCAGACGCCATCTCCTCCTCCTTTCCGCAAGTCGACTAAAGAGCCCTACGCTTCGAGCTTGGCCGGCTAGAGGCCCGGCAGACGCAGAAGACCCGCGAGACTGTGGCGAGAAAACCCTGGCCTTCTCGACGACCTCTGTCATTCCTATCCCTTACCCCTGGGGAATTTGATCTCGACAATATAACCAGCGCTACAACGCGCGTCAATGTCGTGGAGACCATGGTTATCGAGTACCGCTTCGACTACGCCCCTGACTCGCTGAACTTCTACGCCGATGGCCAGCTGATGAAGAGCTGGGCTGATGGCCCGCCCCAGGACTCGATGTGGCTCTCCATCAACGTCTGATTTAGCTACTGTTAATCAATTTTTGCTGTTAATTGGTTTTTTCATTGTTTTCTCAGCAATTTCTTAAGAACGGGTGTCATAGTCTAAGTTCGCAGAGCAATACAATGGGTATTGCCAGAGAAAAGGAGGGAAACATTGAAGAAATTGATGTTGGTAGCAGCGCTGGTCGCGATGGCGGTGGTTGCAGCCGTCCCAGCCATAGCACAGGTAACCCAGTCGCCCGAGCAGAAGGTCGAGAGCGGGACCTCAAGCCAGAACTTCACGGTGACCGGTGGTGGCGATAACTCCAATGCGTGCCAGGGTATACAGGGCATCTCCAACACCGGTAACTCGGTGAATAACACCAACGTTCTCCAGTACGGCTCTGTGGGTGAGGTTGCGGTTGATGACAGCGGCAACTTCGCGATAGACCCCTCGCAAACGACGACGTGTGATCAGAAGGTCAACCAGGCTGCGAGCGCTAGCGGTAGCGGTTAAGGAGGGTTTAGCGAACGACGGTAGCTGCAAGGAGGCGGACCCTCGAAAGGGTCCGCCTCCGAAGGAAAAATGCTAATCATTAAGGAGGTTAGGAATTGAGAAAGTTGATGTTGATAGTAGCGGTGCTGGCGATGGCGCTAGCGTTCGCTGCTCCTGCCCTGGCGCAGAGCAATCCTCAGGTAGTCGCCGACGCCAAAGCGAAGACGGCCACGGCCGGTGGCCCTGCGGGGGCGAATGCTGATGCCAACTGCAAGGACGGGGTGATCGAGTCTAAGGCTGGTGGCGTGGTAGCCAAGGCTCCCTGCAAGCCGCCTCCGCCGCCTGCTCCTGCACCTGCTACTAAGCCCGCTCCGGCTCCCGCTCCCGCTCCGGCACCTGCTCCCGCTCCGGCACCTGCTCCGGCACCTGCTCCTAAGGCCGAGCTGCCTAAGACCGGTGGTGCTAGCGCCGCCTCGCTATTCGCGCTTGGTGCTGGCGCGCTACTGGTGGGCGGTGGCCTCCTGGTCCGTAGGATCATCAAGTAGTGTAAGCTGAGCTCTAGCTGGCGGCTCATAGACAAGCTGTCCGATAGACAAGGGTTGCACAAAGGACCGGGGCTCTTAGAGCCTCGGTCCTCTTTTCGCGCTCTGGGCCTGCTGAGTTTCCGAGAATGGACAGGAAACGCAACTCAGCCTTTATTCACCCGGTTGCCTGGAAGACATCGTCTCGGAACCGATATCAAGGATTCTGTATATCGGCCCCTACAGCTAGGCGAAAGCTCTTGGAAAAGCAGCCTACCACCTCCTGATATTGATGTTTATAAAAAACTTTACAGGAAAAGGTCTTGACAACCCGCAACATTGGTGGGAAATTTGTTGTTGCGCATAGCTTCTCGCGGAAAAAACCGTGGATAGACTCCTGCGCGCCTTTGGGAGGCTATGCGGAGTCTCCACCAGAGAGAACGGAAGCGCTAATGCCCTTATCTTTCGGGCAACTACAACATAGGCTCACTGCAGGGATCGATCCCCGCAGCCGGAAGGCCCTGGCCCTAGTTGTAGCGCTCGCCTTGTCCTTGGGCGCGTTCTTCTTTTCCGCTCAGGAAGCTCAAGCACAACAGCAAGGAACCGCGGTACAGCAACACACGGCAGCGACCGGCGGAGGGGCCAACGAAACGGCAAGCAAAACGCCGCCGAGTGAGAGTTCCCCGCACGAGTCATCCTCCCCGAATACAGTCCCGTCAGGTTCGACACCGCCCGCGCCACAACCCGAGCCTGCGCCACAACCCGAGCCTGCGCCACAGCCCCAGCCTTCGCCACAGCACCAACCTCCGCCACAACCCGAGCCTGCGCCACAGCCCGAGCCTTCACCGCAACCCCAACCTGCGCCACAACCCGAGCCTTCACCCAAGCCCGATCCGGCGCCTAACCCAGCGCCGCCGCCGGAGGATTCCGGCTCAGCGCCTGAGCTGCCACCGAGCGCTCCGAGCCCCACTCCTCCAGGAGATCCATGTCCAGAGCCCAACCCCGAGGGCCCGACGCCGCCGATCGGCTCGACGCCGATCTCCAAGCCTGCGCCAGCGCCCACACCCAAACCGGTTGCTCTTGGGGAGAGCAAACCTCTCCCTCCGGCACCCGAAGTAGACCCCGGAGCGCTTTCGTCGTCGCCAACGGATGAGCGACCGGCTCCTCTTCCGGGGAACGGGCCGGCCACAGCCGTGCCGATGGAGCCCCCTTCGTCAGCTGTCATCCCCGAGACCCCGGGAGCGGTACCATCTGTCATCCCCGAGATCCCGGGAGCGGTACCATCTGCCCCGTCCTCTGTCGGAGAAGTATTGCGTACCCTACCAGACTTGCAGGCCGCAGCAACCAGCACCGTGAAGACACTCCAGAACGCCGCAAGCGACATCGCGAACGTTCTGGGAACCTTCCTTGGCAGGTCTTCCGACTCCTCTTCCAGCGGGGAAGAAGCTCCCTCAAAAGGTACGCCGCCACCGTCCTCCCCCTTCACGCCGCCGATCGGAGATAGCTTCTTCTCCCTGTTGGGAGCCGGACAGGGAGGCATCAGTAGTGGCATTGTCACCCCACTATTACTCTGCGTATTAATCCTCGGCTTGATCCTGCTCCGGCGGGACGACAAGCTCTTGCGGGTCTTTTGCGAGCTGCCGAAGCCGAGTTCGGCCCTGCTCCTGCCCCTGGAGCGGCCCGGGTAGCTTTCTCCCCCGGATAATCCTCCTCAATTCCTTCATGCATGGGGACACGTGTCCTCGATGCAACCGAA
>JAWWQA010000209.1:0-11910 GCA_033854695.1 Rubrobacteraceae bacterium | reverse complement strand
CGCCGCTCGTGGCTGTATAGGTTCTTCTTCGGGCCGTGAGACCAGCACCCATCGAGAGTAATGGAGAGGTTTGTCATGAGAAGGACGGGAGGTGTGTTATGAGGATGATGATATCGGCGGGTGTAGTTGTAGCGATGCTCCTTGCGTTCGCCTTGCCAGCTGTTGCCCAGCAGGGGCAAGCCTATTGCGACTGGTACTGGTACTACAAGTTCAAGCCGGCAGGAGGGTGGGAGTACTGGTGCTGGGATCCCCAGTTAGGGTGGTGGTACGCGACAAACCCGGCCGGAACGATTAAGAGCGTCAGCATAGGAGGAGGATAGCGGCGAATCTTCTCGAACCCGTCGTTCGTTCGGTGGCTTTCCTAATTAACCCAAGTTGCCCCCTACCTTGATAGGAGTATCCTCCTGATTCGAAGGACACCCAACCTTCTCTGAGAATCAGGAGGATATAACTTGAACGATACTATAATCACCATCTACTGCTTATGCGACGACTTCTTCTTGAAGGCCATAGGCCACACCTTCGATGATCCCCAGCTCCAGCTCTCAACCGCCGAAGTTATGAGCGTTCCCTTAGTGGCTGCCACTTTCTTTGGGGGAAACATCGACAAAACCTGCCGCTTTCTCCATGAGTACGGCTATATGCCAAAGATGATCAGTAAAGGCCGCTTCAATCACCGTTTGCATGCCATCGATCCCTCACTCTGGCAAGGGCTCTTTTCGCTGCTGGCCGAATTTTTCAAAAGGAACAACTCCGAACAAACCTACGTGGTGGACTCTCTGCCGGTAGCGGTATGCGACAACATTCGCATCCGGCGTTGCCGAATTTATCCACAGAGACAGAACACGTAGGAGTGTTCCGAGGTTCCGAGGCTACATCTCCAGCAAGCGGCGCTACTTTTATGGTTTGCGGGTGCATTTGGTGGTCACGGGCGCGGGCGAGCCGGTTGAATTCTCTTTGGTGGCGGGTTCGGAAGCCGACGTGAGCGTATTCAGAGACTTGCAGCTGGACCTGCCCGAAGGTTCGATCATCCTGGCCGACAAAGCCTACTACACCGACTATGACTACGAAGACCTCCTAAAAGAAGTCGGCTTACACCTAAAAGCGCAGCGCAAGAAGAACTCCAAGCGGCCGATGCCGGTGTGGGAGGAGTTTTTGGGTAAGCCGGTTCGCAAGTACATAGAGACGGTCTTCAGCGGCATAACCAAGCTGTTTTCGAAGAAGATCCATGCAGTCACGTCGCGAGGCTTCGAGCTGAAGATCGTCTGGTTCCTGCTGGCCTTCTCTATTCAGTGCCTGTAAGGGGCAACTTGAGTTAATTAAGCCAGCAGGGCTGGGGCTAATAGACGCTTCGGCCCTCTTCTATGCCCTCGTAACCTCTAAGTTTCCGAAACCTCCGGTTCCCGACGTTGACATTCAACCCTTCGCGTCTTTATCCACCACCGCTAAATGTTGTGCTCTCAGCACCCGGCTGCGCATGAGCTAGATGGACGCTATTTCACCGAAACGCGACAGTTTTATGGAGACTACCTGGATATGAGTTTCCGAGAATTAACTTTCTCGGCAGCCTGTTCCGTTTACAAATAAAAGACGGCTGGTCTTCGAGGCCACCCTGCCCCCTTGACACTCCCATCCGGAATACTTCGACAAAAATGCTTAGAATTAAGCACCTCTTAAGGTCCTCAGTTAAGAACACGGCGATAGAGATTAGGTGCCAGAACACTACATGTAGTATGTAGATTTCCCTTACCCACCACTCATACTTTCGGTCGGCAAAAATCCTCCTTTTGGAGGATACGGGGTTGGAAAAAACATGTAATGAATTGTATAGAAGCGGTCTACTAGAGATCGCCAGGGTAGTAAGGAGGTTGTGTCGATGAGGCGCATCTTTTTGGTTCTTGCGGTGCTAGCGTTATTGGTGATAACGGCAATGCCCGCTATGGCCAAAGACAATGGCAACAACTGGGACAACGGCAACAACAACTGGTGGGACAACGGCAACAACAACTGGGGTAACAACAGGAACAACAACTGGTGGAACACCAATACATTCTGCAATTGGTATCCTAGCTGGTGGGGATGGACCTACTGGTGCTATAGCCCTTGGTGGGGCTGGTGGCAAAGCTGGTAGTAACTCTGTGATAGTGATCTAGTTTCCAGAAGGGGTAGGGCTGGCCAGAGAGCGAGAAAGCCCTACCGCCTTTTTCCCCGGGCACGACCTGAGTTTCCGAGCAGATCCCTCTCGGGAGTTTGGTGAATAGAGGCAACCCGCCCTGTATAGGTACAAGGAGCTTCCGTTTAACCTCTAGCGAATGCTGGTGAACAATGGAAGAAACCGGGCTAGCTCTTTAGGTAATATAGGAGGGGGGCGCTAGCCCGATAATAATAAATGTTGACCCCATACTGCTACCCCTGCCTTAGAAGCACTAAACCTATCAAGACTGAAAGGTCTTACCTGGCCGTACATAAATCCGGATAGCACCACCAGATGTTGTGGTCTTCAGAAGGCCTGATTCAGGAAGCTGCGCATCTGAGAAACTTTTTGTGCAAAACCCTTTCAACCTCGAGATATTCCTACAAATACCAACGTTTCTGAATATCCGAAAGTTGGGATACTCGCCAGTTTCTGGGAAGACTACTCCTAGACAATTAGGTGAATAAGGGCAACCCGCTCCCCTAGCTCTAGTCGCAGGCTCTTTATCTACATCGTTATCTATCAACCGATCGGTTGATAGCAAGACCATTCCCTCGACCGATTCTTTTTTGGTGTCCTGGCTCCAATATGTGCCTTAGACGCTATAGGAGCACAGAAGGTCCGAAGGGAGAAGAAGATGAGCGAGTCGGTGAAGAAGATGGTTCTTACGGGAGCAGCGGTTATCTTGATGATGGGCTTCGCCGCCCCTGCCATGGCCGAGGACATCCCCGACTCTCCCTACAGGAGCACATACGGTGATCCTGCGCAGGACACTGGAGGGATCGTGCTAATCGATAGGTTTACGGGTTTTATGGATGAGTGGTTTTGACGAGTTGCAATACCTGTACACGCAAGTATCCGAGAATTAGTTGAACAGGCAACCCGGCTCTTAGCACTAGGATCTCTACCTACCCTCTCGCCGCCTGTTAGGAGCCAACCCCGGCGCGATAGAGTGAGTGTCAATGGTCGGTTAATCTAGGCGCATACATGCAGCTTGCTCGTCTTCACAGAAGAGTCCTAACGGTGGATTGTCGAGGTTTATCCAAAGATGTCCACGATTGCTACATACGATACTCTCAAAGTCCCGAATCCCGTCACCTGATGAATCTGAGCCTTAAACTAACCTAACCTTCAATCTAAGCTACATAATATTTGCGTTTCGCATTATCATTCTGAGTCAAGCTCAACATCTGGTGCTGGAGGCGTGAGGGAAAGCGGCATGTCGTGTGCTGTTCCTCTCTACGGGGCTTATTTGGCTTAGGTAAAGGGATTTGCGGGGGTTGCGTCGATTTGAAGTGGATGTTAGCTTTCCAGTCAAGCAGGTTCTGTGGGCCTGGGGCTCGGTTTAAAGCTTGGGGTTAGACACAGGATCTGCCAGGGCCTCACCTCTTGGGAGGGGGGTAGTGGGGCCCGCTATCAGAGCCCTCTGGGGGGAGGGGCTGTGATTCTTTGGGGGCGTTCATCGGATGGAACGCCCCCAAAAGCTGTCGGCCGTCAGCTTTCAGCTATCAGGAAAGGGATTAGGAGATGATCGGCCGCGCGTTACTTGTACCCTACTCTGATTCGCCGCGTCGTGCTTGGTGTTTTCCTGCTGATCTCTCCGAGCGCTTGTTGCCGTTGTCTTCTCGTACTACGTCGCCATCACTGCGAGGCCAAAAAAGCTGACCGCTGACAGCTGATTGCTGATGGCTCTAATGAAAGATGGAGCCAGAGGTGCTGGCGTAGGCGGTGAGCCAGTGTAGGTCTTCCTGGGTGAACTGTTCGGTGGAGTTGCGCGTGGCGTAGACGACGCCCACTGGCCGGTCTCCAATGAGGACAGGGACGGCTAAGGAGTTCATCCATCGGGTGTTAGTACGAGCTTGAGGAAGGCGCCTGGGACCGGTTACTACTAGGGTGGGCTGGGAGGTACGGAGCACGAGTCCTATGGCACTCTTGTCGGCGGTGGTGAGCGAGCGTGATGCGTTGGCGACTCCTGAGGACGACTGCGCCACGGGGGAGAGGTCTCCGGCCCTTATGAGGGCGACCCAGTCTGCTTTCAGTTCTTCGCGCGCCTCTTCGACGATTGCCTCCGGTGGGGCCGTGGGATCCAAGCCCTTCAGTGCGGGGGGGCGGAAGATGAAGCGGGAGCTCAGAATGAAGTTTGAGCTTGTCCCGGCGACTATCCCGAGGAAAGCGGCGATCGCGTAGTAGGGAAAGTCGGCGCCGAGGTAGTTGATCAGGGGATAGTACACCGCGAAGTTGGCGCCTAAAGCGACTATCGCTACCGGGTAGGCCAAGGCCCCACGCAGGAGGAAGTGGATCCGGCTCGAGTGTCTGACGTCGCGCCAGGTGAAGGCGTTGTTCAGGAGGAAGTTGCTCAGAATGCTGACGCCAACGGCTACGATCCAGGCCACAGTCGGACCAGCGTCGAAGTACTCGACCAGGGTGATAAGGGTGAGCAAATTTACCAACACCCCCGAAGCTCCCACCAGAGCGAACTTCCAGAAGCGCCCTGCAGAGGGGACGTACCAGAACAGACTCACTATGTGGGCCAGATACCCCAGTCCCTGCCAGACGTTGGCCTTTGAGATCCCGGCGTTGCGCGCCTGGAAGCTCATCGGCACCTCGACCACCTTCAGCTCCGGAGCGCAGACCAGGATCTCGAGCAGTATCTTGAACCCCGTCGGCCGGAATTGGATGCCGGAGATGGCCACGTTCTTCACCAGGAAGAAACCTGTCATCGGATCGCTGGTCTTCCTAGCCTCCTTGAAGACGATCTGGGCCAGGTACTTGCTGCCGACAGAGATGCCCTTGCGTACAGGTCCCGGGAGACCAGCGTAGCTACCGCCCCTGGCATAGCGGCTCGCTACTACCACATCTGCCCCCGAAGCTCTGGCTTTCTCGAGCATCTCACGCACCTTCCCGGGGGGATGCTGGAGGTCGGCGTCCATCACGCAGGTATACTCGCTCTCGTTGACGACGGCGTCCATGCCCGCCGCCACGGCTGTCGAGAGTCCACCACCTTGCTCGGTCTTCTCACGGCGGATCAAGACGATCTGTCCGTCCTCTTCGCATAAGTCCCGGATCACCTCCGGCGTCTCGTCGCTTGAGTCGTCCACGAAGACTATCCGGTAGTCCACTCCCAACAGGGACTCCTTGAGCTCGCGTACCAGGCGGGGTACGTTCTTTGCCTCGTTGCGCGTCGGAATAACTAGCGTCAGGAGAGGCCTCCCTCTTGCCTGTGCACCCGCCGAAATTTGCTTCTCCAGGCTCATGATGAAGTTAGGCTAGCATACGCGATGAACTAGCCCAAAACACGGGCGGACCCCGGGTAAACTTATCAAGGCCTGCAGGAAAACCTACAGAGAGAAAAGAGCTCCTAAGGAGGCGGCATATGGCTGACGAAGAACGAGTACACGTTTTGGTCTCGGGTCGCGTGCAAGGCGTGGCCTTCCGGGACTCTACGCGGAGTCAGGCCGAGCAACTCGGCTTGAATGGCTGGGTGCGTAACACAGAAGATGGTCGGGTCGAAGCGATCTTCGAGGGTGAGCCCGAAGCGGTGCGCCAGATGGTTGAGTGGTGCGAGAGCGGCCCGTCGAGCGCGGACGTTGACGACGTCTCTGTCGAGCAAGAGACGCCCTCAGGCGACTTCTCGGGTTTCGAGGTCCGGTGAACGACGCGCCGGCGAACGAGATCCCCTACAGCCTCAAACGCCTGCTCGACGCGTCTGGGGCGGAGATCTCATTCAGCCGGCATATAGACTACGGTACCCAGTACCGCGTAACCCGCGGCCCGGACACCGCAATAGTAAACGTCTATATCTCCGGAAAAACCTCTACCGGAGGTAAACCTTCGCCCTTGCTGGCCCTGCTCGAGGATTGGAGGCTTGCCCAGGCGGGTACCGGGGAGCGTTCGCGCGAGTCTACGCACTCAGCTGGGTCCGAGCTGGACGGGACACCGCGCGTGGGTACGGACGAGGCCGGCAAGGGCGACTACTTCGGGCCGCTGGTTGTTGCGGGGGTGCGGATTTTAGGGGAAGAAGAGACTCGAAAGCTGCAGGAGATTGGGGCCAGAGACTCCAAAACGCTGAGCGTACTCGGAGCTACGAACCTGGCGCGACGCATCCTCGAATCAGCGGGCCAGGACAACACAAGCATCGTAGTGCTGCATCCCAAAGAGTACGAAGCGCGCAGGAGAGCCGCCGGCGACAACGTCAATAAGCTTCTAGCCGAAGTAAACGTACAGATATTCGATGAGCTCAAAGCTCAAGTCGAGCTTTTCGTCGTGGACGAATTTGCGAAGGCGGCCCGCTCGTACATCGAGCCGCAGCTACCGCCGGGGGTGCGGCTTGTGGTACGACCGAGGGCGGAGGACGACGTGGCGGTGGCGGCGGCTTCCGTTCTGGCACGGGCACGGTATCTGGAGGAGATGGACGCACTGTCGGCGGAGGTGGGGTTCAAGCTGCCCCGGGGGGCGACGCACGTGCTCGAGGCTGCCCGACGAGTGGTTGAGGAGCGGGGGGTGGAAGGACTCGAGGAGGTGGCGAAGGTGCATTTCGGCACTACCGCGCGGGTGCTCGAGGCGTCAAGAGGGCCGGCGAATGAGGAGGAGCTTTGATCGATCTTCGCAGTGACACCGTAACGCGCCCGACAGAGGCTATGCGACGGGCCATGTTGGAAGCTCCGGTGGGAGACGACGTCTTTGGGGATGACCCGACGGTCAACCGGTTGGAGGAGTACGTGGCGGCGCTCCTCGGCAAGGAGGCGGCACTTTACTGTCCTTCGGGGACGATGACCAACCAGATTGGGGTGTACGTAGCTACCGGTCGCGGCGACGAGGTGCTAATGCACGAGGACGCCCACATCTTCAACTACGAGGCCGGCGCCCCGGCACTCCTCTCCGGCGTTCAGGTGAGGCCTGTCCCCGGCGAGGGCGGCGTCGTGGCTCCCGAGACTTTGAGAGCTACAGTCAGGCCCGAGAACGTCCACTTTCCCCGCCCCAAGCTCCTTTGCCTGGAGAACACCCACAACGTTGCGGGCGGCAGGATCTTCCCGCTAAAGGAGTTCGCCGCGGTCGCCATCGAAGCGCGCCAGCTTGGCCTCAAGGTGCATCTCGACGGGGCGCGGCTCTTCAACGCCCAGGCCGCGACCGGTATCCCGGCCCGCGAGTGGTGCGAGCACGCCGACACGGTCTCCGTCTGCTCCTCCAAGGGCCTCGGCGCTCCTGTAGGGTCCCTGCTCGCCGGTGACCAGGAGACCATCCGGGAGGCGAGGCGCGCCCGAAAGGCGTTCGGTGGTGGGATGCGTCAGGCGGGAGTGATCGCCGCCGCTTCCCTCTACGCCTTCGAGCACCATGTGGAGAGACTCGCCGAGGACCACGAACGGGCGAAGAGGCTCGCTACGGGCCTCGTCGAGGCTGGCTACCGGGTAGAGCTGCCCGAGACCAACATCCTGCTCGTCAACGTCGAAGATGCCGGCGAGCTCCTGCGAGCCCTCGCCGGTGCGGGCGTGCTCGCCACGCCGCACGGTGCGAACACTATACGCCTATGCATCCACCTCGATGTCGGTGACGATGGTATAGACGCCGTCGTCAAGGCCGCAGCGGGGCCCGCTGCTCATGCCCTCGAATGTTGACGCCGGGTTCCCGGATCGAAGTGCGCCCCACCGCTCCCGACGAGCTCGCCGAACCCCTCCTCCTTCTCGAAGAGTTTTCGAGGAACGGCGAGCCTGTACCGCCACTGCTTACCAAGCAACTCGCGCGGGCCATCGCGCTTGGGAATCTCGAGGTGCTCGCGGCACGGGTGAAGCCGGGCGGATCGCACGTCGGGGTTGCCGTACTTGCCTTCAGGCCTAGCGTCTCCGTCGGCGCTACCTTCGCCAGCATCGAAGACCTCTACGTAAGGCCGGAGGAGAGGCGCCAGGGCGTCGGAAGGGCTCTTCTCGAGGCGGTGGCAGAGAGGTGCCGGGTGCGCGGCGTCTCCTACGTCGAAGTCCAGACCGACGAGGCGGCGGCGCCGTTCTACGAGGCTTTGGGCTACGAGCCGGAGCCCGGTGTGCGAGTTCTCTCCGATTCCTACGCTCTATAGCTGGCCGCTCAATACTCCTTCACCTGATACACGGAGACCTCACGGAAGCCTAGCTCTTCGTAGAACTTGCGGGCTCGGGTGTTGCCGGCGGCTACCTGAAGCGAGACGCCGTCGGCACCTTTCTTTTTGGCCCACTTCTGGCAGGCTTCGAAGAGGGCATGGCCTATTCCGAGGCTCCGGTAGTCAGGAGCTATGTAGATGTCCTCGATGGCGGCCCAGGTCTTTGGCTTGAAGGCGGGGGAGCCCTCGCGCAGCTCGCCGGAGAGGAAGCCGATCACCTTCCCATCCTGCTCCGCGATGAAGAGGCAGGTGTGGGAGCTTGAAGAGAGGTCGGCGAGGAAGCGGCGCATGACCTTTTCGGCGCCGGGAGCGGTAGTGTAGACGGGGTCGTAGAAAGTGTGCTCCTCAGCGCTTTGCACCCAGAGCCGGGCCGCCTCGGCGGCATCGTCCCGCTTGCCGGGGCGGATGGTGAAGCGACCCTCCTCCGGGCCTTGGTCCGAAACCTCGTCCTTTTCGCCGCGTTTCTTCATGACCCAATCGTAGCCGATATACTGCTGTTCGTGGCGGACCTGGACGTGGGAGTTTAGGTGAGGAGAACGGGCGATGAGAAGTCCGGCAGTTCTTCTGGCGAGCCGATGGGGCGTGTGGCCCTGGTTTTGCTCGTCTTCGTCGCGGGCGGTACGACGCTCGCCACCGAGATGGCGGCGAGCCGGCTGCTCGCGCCGTATTTCGGGTCTTCAATCCTCGTCTGGTCCAACATCATCGGGCTTATCCTGATCTACTTGACCGCAGGCTACTACCTCGGCGGCCGTTACGCTGACAGGCGCCCGCACGGGCGGGTACTCACGAACATAACGCTCGTCGCCTCCGTGATAGTCGCGATCACCCCGTTCGTGGCTACACCGGTCATGGCTGTGAGTGCTCGCTCTTTCGAGAGCCTATCCGCCGGTGCATTCCTTGGGTCGTTCTTCGCCACGCTCTTGCTCTTCGCCCCAAGCGTCACCTTGCTCGGGATGGTCTCGCCCTTCGCGATACGCATCTCGTTGCGGGAGGTAGAGGAGGCCGGCGGGGTCGCCGGGAGCCTCTACGCAGTCTCGACGGTCGGGAGCATCGCGGGAACCTTCCTCGCCGTTCTCGTAACCATCCCTGGGATAGGTACCCGAAACACCTTCCTCGTCTTCGGAGCCGTTCTCGCCATTGCAAGCGCGCTCGCTTCGCGGCGCCCCGTTCTGCTCGCGCTGCCCTTGCTTATGGTAGCGGCGACCTTTCTGCCGCACCAGATCAAACCGACGCCAGGCCTCCTCTATGAGGACGACTCGCTCTACCAGTACATACAGGTGGTGGAGCGGAGAGACGGCGAGCGCCTGCTGCAGCTGAACGAGGGCCGGGCCCAGCACTCGTCTTACAAGCCAGGGAGGATCCTCTCAGAAGCGTACTGGGACTACCCTCTCTCGGTGCCGCTCCTGACCTCACCCGAACCGCCCCGCAACGCGCTCATCATCGGGAGCGCTGCCGGTACCGTCTCCTCCGAGCTCTCGGACGTCTACCCGGGCATAGAGATCGACGGCGTCGAGCTGGACGGCCGTATCTCCGAGATCGGTTATAAGCTATTCAATATGGATCGAGAGGGCCTCACTACCCACACCGCCGACGGTCGCTACTACTTGCACACAACTGAGGAGCGGTACGATCTCGTAGTCATAGACGCCTACCGGCAGCCATACATACCCTTCCACCTTACGACAGCGGAGTTCTTCGGTGAGGTGCGGGAACACCTCTCAGAGAGGGGAAGCGTGACCATCAACGTTGGCCACACCCCGGACGACCGCCGGGTTCCCGAGGCGATCGCGCGGACGATGAACGAGGTTTACGGGCACGTCTACGCCTTCGACACCAGCCCGTTCAACACCACCCTCGTCGCGACCGGAGATGAGACTGGCGCCGCGGCACTTCGAGAGAACCTATCCGGGGCGCCGGAGATCGTGCAACCGCTGGCGGCGGAGATAGCGGACGAGATCGAACCAACGGAAGGCTCGGGGCCCGTTCTGACCGACGACCGCGCGCCGGTCGAGTGGATGACGGACCGCATGATCCTGGAGTACATTCGGGGCGATACGCCGTGAACCGTAAAACTCCCTCTTCCTTTCTCTCCACGAAAGAGTTACAGTGGGGTGTAAGAAAACCGTTGCGAGCGAGATTGGGAGGATCGCTAAAGGAAAACAAACTTACGGCCGGCCGATAAAGGATATGTAGAGAAGGCAGGCCCTTCGAAGGGTCGGCAGAGAAGAAGCGAATAATAAGCGCCAGGACTCCCGTCCCGGCAAGATCGCCGGAGCGGGAGTTGACGAGGTAGACGTTCATCGAGGTATTCGGCGGGTGCGTCTCGGCCTACGGGCGGTCGTCAGGGCGGCGACAAATCCCGGTGGTGACACCGGAGACAAAGCGTCTCCCAAGCTCGAGCAGTTCTTGTGGCTTCTCTTTGCCTCCTTTAGGTCCTGCCAGGGATGTCGATCGTTCCAAGGCTTTGCCCTGGGACGAGGAGGTGAATGCTATGTGCGGAATTGTTGGTTATGTTGGCAAGGAGCGGTGCGTTGAGGTCCTCCTGGAGGGCTTACGCAACCTCGAATACCGGGGCTACGACTCGGCGGGGCTCGCCCTCGCGCTACCCGGCTTGGGAATCGAGACGACCAAGGAGGTAGGTCCTCTGGACAACCTGGCGGGTACCGTCGGGAAGAGGAACGGCGACTTCTTCAAAGTGCGGGCCGGAGTGGGCCACACCCGGTGGGCGACGCACGGGCGCCCCAGCGAAGCTAATGCACATCCCCATACGGGGGGCGGCAACACGGGCCCCGAGGTCGCGGTAGTCCACAACGGTATCATCGAGAACCACGCAGAACTCAGGGAGGAGCTCAAGGGGTGCGGCTGCGAGTTCCGCTCGGAGACGGACACGGAGGTGATCGCGCACCTTTTGGCCGAGAGGGTGGCGGCAGGCGAGTCGCTTAAGGATGCGCTGGTGGAGACACTGAAGCGCCTTGAAGGATCGTTCGCGGTCGCGGCGATGAGCGCCGATGAGCCGCGGAGGATCGTCGCGGCGCGCCACCAGAGTCCGCTGGTCGTGGGCCTGGGTGAGGACGAGAACTTTCTGGCGAGTGCGGTTCAGGCCTTGCTCGGCAACACGAGGAGGTTCCTCTTCATTGAGAACGGCGAGATCGTGGTGCTCACCGATTCTACGGTCGAGATCCAGACTCTTTTGGGCGAGCCTGTTCAGCGGGAGACCTTCGAGGTCGACTGGAGCGCGGAGGCGATAGAGCGCGGAGGCTACGACGACTTCATGCTCAAGGAGATCCACGAACAGCCTGCCGCTTTGGCAGCCACCCTCGCGGGACGCCTCGACGCCTCAGGCGCTGTGAACCTCTCGGAGCTAGCAGACCTGGGAGGAGGCGACCTTTCAGACGTAGAGCGCGTCGTAGTCGTCGCTTGCGGCACGGCCTACCACGCCGGTCTGCTCGGGAAGTACGCCATCGAGCGGTTCGCCCGCCTGCCCGTCGAGGTGGCCGTGGCTAGCGAGTACCGCTATGCAGAGCCGATTGGGGACGAAAGAACACTGGTCGTCGCTATCTCCCAGAGCGGGGAGACGACTGACACTTTAGCC
>JAWWQA010000208.1:0-3268 GCA_033854695.1 Rubrobacteraceae bacterium | reverse complement strand
AGGCTCACTACCGCGACCAGGAGATTCAGAAGCTCCTGGCTCAAGAACCCTTACCAAGGTTGTCCCACGCGAGAGGTTGAATGCGTCCCACAGCGCGTGCAGCACCACGACAGTCGCCAAGGCCCCGACGACCTTGCCGTTCACCACCACGCGCCCTGGGGCAGGCTCCCGTACCCGGGGATGACCGGACACTCGTCGGAGCGTTCACCCGCCGACGCGGCGTTGCGTGCCGCGTCCCGGGCCCGACTACTCAATCCAGGGATGTTATCCAGTCCATCTATCCGTCTACTACTTGTCGCACATCAAGCTCGCATTCCACACCAGTTCAGACTTGCGCGGGCCGCGCGTTAACCCTCTGCCGGTAGACCTCCGCCACCGCGCTCAGGTCATCGTCCGCGTGCTCCCTCATCCCCGCGTTGTAGAGTTGGGAGACCACTGCGGTTATGGGCAGAGGGTTCTCGAGATCCCGCCCCAACTCCAGGGCGTAGTAGAGGTCCTTTAGCTCGTGGGACAACTTGAACTGCGGCTCGTAGGACCTCGAGATCAGGTTCCCGCTCTTGCGCTGGGCCACCCCGGAGGCAGCCCCCCCTGCAAGCACCTCCAGCTGCTTCTCAACCGGTATCCCAGCCGCCTCACCGAGCGCCAGCCCTTCCGAGAGGACGGCCATAGTGGCACCCAGTATGAGGTTGTTTATCAGCTTTATGCGGGCGCCCGAGCCCACCTCTCCCATGCGCGAGATCTTCTCTCCCATCGCCGCGAGGACGGGCTCGAACTCCTCGAAGGTCTGCTCATCCCCGCCGACCATGATGTCCAGCTCTCCGGCCCCAGCCACCGGCGTGCTACCTACGACGGGCGCGTCGAGCATCCTGTAGCCAAGGTCATCCAGCTTTTCGGCGATCCTTGCGGTGGCGACTGTCCCGATGGTCCCCATGTTTATGACCGCGGCTCCCGCAGGGAGTCCCTTCACGACGCCATGTTCGCCGAAGAGAACTTCCTGCACGGCCTCGGCATTGGTCAGCATCAGGATCGTCGCCCGGGTGCCGGAGGCGGCATCCGCAGGCGAGTCAGCCCGGTAGGCACCGGCCTCCACCAAAGGATCCACCCTCTCGGGGGACCTGTTCCATACGGCAAGCTCGTGGCCGGCCTTGAGCAAATTTCTGGCCATCGGTACGCCCATCGCACCTAGTCCTATGAATCCAAGCTTCATTTGTTTCCTTACCTCCTTCGGTAATGGTTGGTGCTATCTGCAACAGCTTCTCTTACATAGTACCTTCTCCCTTCGTGGCTTTAGGCAGATGTTCGGCGGCAAAATGGGACACCATGGGCGATTCCTCGCCGAGGTGGAAAGATATCTTTCTGTAGATGTCCCGGCAATGTCCCATCCCATCTGTGCACACTCAGGCTAGCGCCACACAGCCTAGAAATCGTTGTCCTTCATTCGCTGCCCTTCTTTTTGCAACCGACGTAGATGCTCATCCAACCTATGCAGCTTCTCTCGCATCTGCCGCTGATGCTCTTGCATCTGCCGCAGATGCTTCCCTATCTGCTGCGAATAATCTTCCGGTAGGGCTTGGTTGGTGCTCGGCTCTTCTGGTTGGCCACCAGTATCATCTGGCATCGAATCTGCCTGCCTTTCCTCTCAATCCGTTCTCTCAGCCTCTGCTCGACCCCGAGGTCGTACTTTGCAGGGAGGGCTCCCCGCTACTATGTGGCGAGCAGCCCTCCCCTACGCCCTACATGCCCTCTGGCGAGGGGCCTCCCACAGGCACCGCGCCCTGCATAATGTTCTCGATCTCTCGCAGGTCTTCCTCGGAGAGGTCGAACTCCTCTGCCGGAGCAGTACCCTCAATGTGATCCGGCCTACGAGCGCCGACTATGGCTACATCGACGGCCGGGTTGGCGAGCGTCCAGGCTACGGCGAGTTGGGCCACCGTATGACCTCGGTCTGCAGCGAACCTCTTCAGCTCCTCGACCTTCTCGAGGTCACGGCGGAAACCCTCCCCCTGGAAGAGGTCGCCGTGCGCGCGCCAGTCGCCCTCCGCAAAGTGTTGGTCCGGAGTCATGTTTCCGGAGAGGAGACCATGTGCCAGCGGTCCGTAGACCAGGACGCCTATGCCGTGCTCGGCGCAGTAGGGCAGGATCTCCTTCTCTATGTCGCGCCTGAAGAGGTGGTAGGGAGGCTGCAAGGAGTCGATCTTGCGGGTCTTCTCGAACTCGGCCACCTGCTTCGCGTCGAAGTTGGAGACGCCGACGTACCGGATCTTGCCCTCCTTCACCAGCTCCTCGAGCGCGCCCGCGGTCTCTTCGAAGGGGGTGTCGCGATCTGGCCAGTGGACCTGGTAGATGTCTATGTAGTCGGTGCCCAAGAAGCGCAGGCTGTCCTCCACGCCCTTGCGCAGCCACCCGGGGCTCGAGTCCCGGAGCAGGGTGTCTCCTTCCATCCGGAGGCCTCCTTTGGTCGCCAGGATCACCTCGTCCCGATGGTGCTTTATCTCGGGTTCGAGGGCCTCTCCCAAGAGCCTCTCGGAGGCGCCAAAGCCGTAGGCCTGGGCGGTATCGAAGAAGTTTATGCCGAGGTCGAGCGCCCGGCCTATTGCGGCCTTGAGGTCCTCTTCCTGGGGGGCGCCCCAGTCGCCGCCGGCCTGCCAGGTCCCGAAGCAGATCGCGGAGACGATGAGATCCGTTCGTCCGAATTTGACGTAGCGCATGCTTAAGCTATCTCCTCTCGTCGGTTTGTGTTCTCTACTGCCTTTGTCGTTATTAACCTACCAAGAGAGCGTGGTAAGAGCGTGGTGAGGCAAGTGGGATGTCGAGGAGTTTCGGGCCGTGCCCATCGTTTACTCTCTTCAGATGTCCAGGCGCGACTCTTCGAGGTCGAGGTCGCGTTCGATGCGGTGCATCACCTCGTCACCGATACGGCCCTCGTTGCGAAGCTGAATCAGGATCCTACGCTGCGCCCGAAGCAGTTCCCTCATCAGCCGCTGGTAGGCGGTCGAGCGTTGCTCCAGCCCGTCCTCGTCGCCGTCCAAGCGGGCGCTAAAGCGGCTGCGGCGGTAGTCATAGAGCCCGCGCACCCTCTCGGCCGTCTCCTCGCGCACCCAGTCCTCCTCGGTCAACTCCTCCAAGCGCGCGAGCGCGGCCTCCGCCACCTCGATCCTGCCCTCGATCTCCTCCCGTTCGCGGCTTCCGTCGTCTTCGAGTCCCAGGGCCCGGATCAGGGCCGGCAGGGAGAGGCCCTGCACCACGAGTGTCGCCAGGATCACCGAGA
>JAWWQA010000207.1:0-10795 GCA_033854695.1 Rubrobacteraceae bacterium | reverse complement strand
GAGCTGGCCGGAGTACTTGGCATGCGCCGAGGCCATGAAGGCGGCAGCCTCCTCGTGACGCACCTGCACGAAGTCACAGCCGTGGCCGCCACGGCGCAGGGCCGAGGTTATCCCGTTTATGCCGTCACCCGGGTAGCCGTAGATCCGGGAGATGCCCCACTCCATGAGGCGTTCGATAAGGAAGTCCGCTACAGTCTCTGCCATCATTTGCTCCTCTCGTGGATTGTGACTGGTCTCCTCAGCCGGTGCGTCATCGCCAGCGCGGCCCTCGGCTGTCCTTTCATCCCTCAGGCGGCCTTGTCGCGGCCTACCGATTCCTTCCTGCGCTCGGGGGTCTCTTCGTGTTCCGCCCTCGGCTCCTTTCGCGGCTCCTCAAACCAGACGGGCCTCGAGGCCGATCTCCACGCCGGCGAGCGCCTTGGAGACTGGGCAGTTGGTCTTGGCGGTCTCCGCCTGCTCGCGAAAGGACTCTTCGTCGATGCCGGGCACCTCGGCCTCGGTCTCGAGGTCGATCCGGGTTATCGCGAAACCGTCGAGGGAGGATTCGAAACGCACCCGGGCGTCGGTGTGGATCCTCCTCGGTTCGTAGCCAGCCCGACCCAGACCGGCCGAAAGCGCCATCGAGAAACAGCCGGCGTGGGCCGCCGCGATCAGCTCCTCGGGGTTCGTGCCGGGACCGTCCTCCATGCGCGAGCGGTAGGAGTAGGCGCCCTCGAAGGCGCCGCTGCCCAGCCTCATCCTCCCCTTGCCCTCACGGATCGTGCCCTCCCACTCGGCCTCTCCGGTTCGAAGTGCCATCTCGTCCTCCTCTCGGATTTTCGCCCTCGCGCCCGACTCAGAAATCCAGGACCTCGCCGGCTCGCGCCCGAACCTAACCTCCCTCGCCGGTTCTTTTCTCTATCGGCAAGCGGACAAAGAAACGCGTCTCGCCCGGCCTGGACTCGAACGCGACTTCCCCGCTATGGCTCGCGACTATGCGCCGCACGATGTCCAGTCCGAGGCCTGTACCCTCGCCGATCTGCTTGGTGGTGAAGAACGGCTCGAAGATGTGGTCTCTCGTCTCGCGCGGTATCCCCGGCCCGTCGTCAGAGATCTCCACGATTACGCTATCCCCCTCCCGGTGCGTCCTGACCTCTATCCGCCCCTGACCATCCACCGCATCCGCAGCGTTTTCCAGGAGGTTGGACCAAATCTGATTGAGTTCGCCGCCGCGGGCCCAGATCCTCGGCAGCCCTTCCTCGTAGTCCCGCGTCACACTAACTCCCTTGAGCTTGTGCCCGAGAATGGTTAGCGTGGTCTCTAGCCCCTCACGTACGTCGATCGGCGCGTAGGCGCCCCGATCCATATAAGTATGATCCTTGATCGCACCCACCAGGTCAGAGATGCGGGCCGTGCTCTGCCTGACCTCGTCCGCAAGGCCGGCGAGCTCGAGCGTCGTCCGAAGCCACTCTACCCCGCCGGCGAGCGCCCTACCTTCTAGTTCATCTGACAGCCTCTCCAACTGCTCCGTCTCCAAACCTGCCGCAGCCAAGGTAGGGGCGAGCTCCCACACCTCCGCGAAGCCTCGCTCCTCGAGCCAGAGGGAGATCTCATCCTCCCTGTCGCTGCGCGCGAGGGAGTCGAGCGTGGCGCCGCCGTTCGCAATCGTTTCTCGTTGGAGTTCGGCCAGCTTCTCCCTCTGAGAGGGGGAGAAGCGTTCGTCGTGCTCGAGGGCTGCGACCTGCGCCTCCAGGCTCGAGTTGCGCAGCTCCTCCGCCGCACGCTGCGCCGCGGCTGCGGGGTTGTTCAGCTCGTGGGCGAGGCCCGCCGAGAGCTTGCCGAGGGCCGCCATCTTCTCCTGCTGGCGGCGCGTCCGCTGCGCGTAGCGCATGCGACGTCCCAGCCCAGAGATAAAGATGTCCGCCAGGTCGGGCTTCTCGGCGGCCACGCGCCGGAAGGACTCCGAGTCGAGCTCCAGCACGCGGCTCGGGGCTATGGCTCGTGCGCGGAAGATCGAGGTCTTCCCGGCCACTACCACGAGCTGGCCTGTGAAGTCTCCCACCTCCAGGGTCGCCACCGGCGTCTCCTGCGCACCGTCGACGCGGGAGATCCGGATCTCCCCCTCCAGCAAGACCCAGAAACTGTCTACGACAGAGTTCTCGTCGAAGAGGTACTCCCCGGACCTCAGCCGATGTTCGGTTCCATACCCGGCCAGAGCCCTCACCTGCTCGCCCGTCAGCCGTTCGGCCAGCAGCGCATTGTCCGGCGCCCGCATCACCGGGCGTCGCCTCCAGGTGCGGCCTCCACCACCCGCCCACCCGCCGGGATGTCGCCTCCGGCGGCCATCTCCATCGGCAGGCGGATCTGAAAGCGGGTGTCGCCAGGCCTTGAGACCACGCGGATGTCGCCGCCGTGGCGGCCCACAACGATGCGGTAGCTCACGTCGAGCCCGAGGCCGCTCCCGGCGCCGACGCCCTTCGTGGTGAAGTAGGGTTCAAAGACGTGGGCCTGCAGCTCCACCGGGACACCGGGACCGTTATCCGCCACCTCCACGAGCACCCGGTCGCCCTCGCAGGAGGTGCGGAGCGTGATCCTCGGCTCGTCTACTTCGCCAACGGCGTCTATGGCGTTGTCTATAAGGGCCGTCCAGACCTGGTTGAGCTCGCCACCGTAGGCCGTGATGCGCGGCAGATTGTCGTCGTACTCACGCACTACCTCGACCTCTTCGAGCTCGAAGGCGAGGATCTCGAGGGTGTTGTCCAGTTCATCGTTCATCTGAACCTCTTGCAAGGGGGCCTGGTCCATGTGCGAGTAGGCCTTCATCGTCTCCACGAGGGCCGAGACACGTGTCGTGCTGGCCTCGACCTCCTCGACCAGCCCGGCTACCGCGAGCACCGCCTCCAGGTAACCTAGTGCCTTGCCGAGGCAATCGCGGCCCACGACGCCAATTACAAGCTCCAGATCCGGCACATCAAGGCCCGCCTGGGCGAAAGTTGAGGGGAAGTCCCAGGCGGCTTCGACGCCGCGGTCTTCGAGCCACCGGGCCAGGTTCTCCTCCCGATCGGCGGTCTCCAGAGGACCAAGACCCTCCGAAGTGTCGCCCATGCCGCCTATAGCGCGGGCGACGACCCGGTCCAGATCGTCGAGCTGCTCGGGTCCGAGATCACCGGAGGCCGCTGAGCGTGAGATCTTCATGCCTGTCTTGCGCAGGCGCTCGAAGCACTCGCTCAGGCGCCCAGCGGCCCGCAGGCTGACGGCGGCTGGATTGTTCAACTCGTGGGCGAGGCCCGCCGCCAGAGTGCCGAGTGAGTTGAGCCTCTCCCGCTCCTGGGAGATGGACTGCAGGATCTGGACACGCTGGGCCATCATCTCGAGCACTGTGTCGCTGAACGTGGGGTGGGTAGCGAGCATCCGCCGGAAAACCTTCTCGGGGATGGCGAACAGCCGGCTGTCCTCCAGCGCACGGCCGCTGGCCAGAAACGGTGTCCCGGCCAAGAGCGGCACCTCGCCGAAGAAGACGCCGGGGGTGTAGTTGTTGATTACCATCTCTCTGCCGTCCACGAGCTTGGTGATCCTGAACTCCCCTTCGAGCACGACGTAGAGGTGCTCAACGGGCTGGCCTTCCCTGGCGTACAGCTCGCCTCGGGACACTCGCACCTCCGAGCCCTCCTCGATCACGCGCCGCAAGTCCTCGTCGGTGAGCCCGTCGAAGAGCGAGGACCGGCGCAGCTCCTCCGGGGTCGTCAAGCCGACCTCTCCGCGCCGGGGCTCACAGGCAGGCGCACCTCGAAACAGGTGTCGCCCGGCTTGGAGGAGACGCGTATGTCGCCACCAAGCTTCTCGACGACCACGCGGTAGCTGATGTCTAGCCCGAGCCCCGTGCCCTTGCCGACCTCCTTCGTGGTGAAGAACGGCTCGAAGATGCGCTCCTGGATCTCCTCCGGAATGCCGGGGCCGTCGTCGGAGATCTCCACCATGACCCGATCCCCATCGCGCACAGCCCGCACCCCTACGCGTCCCTCACCCGCAACGGCGTCTATGGCGTTGTCCAGCAGGTTGGTCCATACTTGATTCAGTTCCCCGCCATGAGCACAAACCGGAGGCAAACCTTCCTCGTACTCGCGCCTGACCTCGACGTTCCCCTTCTTGAGCTTGTGGCCGAGTATGATCAGCGCGTTTTCCAGCCCCTCGCGCACGTCGGCCTCCTTCAAGGAGGACTTGTCCATGTGCGAGTAGGACTTCACAGCCCTCACCAGCTCAGAGATTCGGGCCGAGGCCTGCTGGATCTCACGCAGCAGCTCGTTGCCCGTCAGCTCGGAGACGAGCCAGCGCAGCACGTCACCCGCTGCGCCGCTTGTTGACAGCCGTTCCTCGAGCCCGTCCATCCACTCCACGTCGAGGCCCGCGCCGACAAGCGTGGGTGCGAGGTCCCAGGCCTCCTCGACGCCGCGGTCCTCGAGCCAGAGCGCTACCTCGTCCTCCCTGTCGGTCAGCTCGAGCGAATCGAGTTCGGGTGTGTTCTCCGTCCGCCGCGTCACCTCCTCGGGTAAGCCGGCGACGAAGAGGCGCTCTTCGGGGCTCATGTCCAGTGAGCCGAGCTTGACGGCCCTCGCGGACGACTCCCGGAAGACCTCGCGGGCCTCCTGGGCGCTCCTGGCCGCGGCGGCGGCCGGGTTGTTTAGCTCGTGCGCGAGGCCGGCGGCCATGGTACCCAAGGATATAAGCTTGGCGTGTTGCTGGGAGACGGACTCGTGCAGCCCTGCGCGCTCGACGGAGGTGGCGAGGATGCCGCGCAGGACCTCCGGGCAGATCCGAAGCATCTCCCAGAAGGCAGAGGCATCGAGCTTGAGGAGGCGTACCGAGGTTACGGCGTGGCCGGTGGTGGGGTAGGGAACGTCGAGGACCATGATGAGCTCGGCGAAGATGGAGCCTTCCCTGAGGCTCACCACGAAGACGTCCTTGCCGCCGACGTTGCGCGTCCACTCCGTCTCTCCCTCCAGGACGACGTAGAAGCCGTCCGGCGGGTCGCCTTGGGAGGCTATTTTAGTGGCGGGCTCCAGACGTATCTCGTGCCCGTGGTCGGAGATCCAGGCCAGCTTGTCATCGGAGAGCCCTTTGAAGAGCGGCACCCGGCGTAAAGTGTCGGCGACCGTAGCGCCCTGCACCTCAGACCTCCCTCATGTACTGGTGCACGAACTGGACGGCGATCGATCCCTCCCCGACCGCCGAAGCGCAGCGCTTTATAGAGCCGTGCCGCACGTCCCCTGCGACGAATACGCCAGGCAGGTTCGTCTCCAGAAGGAAAGGGTCCCGGTCAAGCGCCCAGCCCTTCGGGCGCTTGCCGTTTTTGGAGAGATCCGGTCCCGAGAGGATAAAGCCCCGCTCGTCGCGCTCGACGACTCCGTCTAACCAGTCCGTCTTCGGCGCCGCCCCTATAAAGATGAACACGGAACTGGCGGGAGCGGTCTCCGTCTCTCCTGTTTCGCTGTTCTTCATCGAGATGCTCTCCAGGTGCTCCTCACCTTCGACGCCGGCGACGTTGGTGTTCAGGTGTACCTGAATGTTGTCCCTGTCCTCAATCTGGGCGACAAGGTACTCGGACATGCTCTTCCTGAGGTCGTCACCGCGGCAGAGCAGAATCACCCTGCGCGCCTGGTTGGAGAAGAACATCGCCGCCTGCCCGGCAGAGTTGGCCCCACCTACAATGTAGACGTCCTCCCCCTCGCAGGCAAAAGCCTCCGTTTGGGCAGCGCCGTAGTAGACCCCAGCCCCTGTGAGTCGGTCCGCGCCGGGTACGTCGAGCCTGCGATATGAGACCCCGGTCGTCACGATCAAGGCGTAGCAGGATATCTCCGAGCCGTCCGTGAGGATAACGATGCGGTAGGGGTCCTCCACGCGCACCCCCCTGACCTCCTGGGGTGTCAAGATCTCGACGCCGAACCTCGTCGCCTGGTCCACGGCTCGCCGTGCGAGATCCCCGCCCGAGAGTCCTCTAGGAAAGCCGAGGTAGTTCTCGATGCGGCTGCTTGTGCCCGCCTGCCCGCCCGGCGCCTCCCGCTCGACGAGCACGGTCCTCAAACCCTCGGAGGCCCCGTAGACTGCTGCCGCGAGGCCTGAGGGGCCGCCGCCGACGATGACGAGGTCGTAGAACTGCTGCTCGGCCTGGGTCCTGAGGCCTATCCGCTCGGCGATTTCGCGGTTCTCGGGCGCCTCGGCGTAGGTGCCGTCCTCGTAGACGATGAGCGGCAACTTCGGCGCGCCTAGCCCTGCGTTCTCGATGAGCTGGCGGGCCTCCTCGGACCCTTCCACGTCGAGCCACTTGTGGGGGACCCGGTTGCGGGCGAGGAAATCTCGGGCGCGGTGGGAAGCGGGAGACCAGCGGTCTCCGACGATCCGGATGCCCTCGAACGGGGGCCTGTAGTCCGCCCGCCAGTCGTCGAGCATGTCGTCGAGGTTGGGGTAGAGGTTCTGCTCCGGCGGGTCCCACGGCTTCTGGAGGTAGTAGTCGAGGCCAACCTCGTTGATCGCGCGGATGGCGGCCTCGGTATCGGAGTAGGCGGTGAGCAGTGCCCGCTTGGCATCCGGGAACTGCTCGATGGCCTTCTCCAGGAACTCCACGCCCGTCATCCTCGGCATCCGCTGGTCCACCAGGAAGAGGGCGACGGGATCACCGCGCAGCTTCAGCTTGCCCAGGGTATCGAGTGCCGATTCACCGGATTCCGCACGTAGCACCCGGTACTCGCGGGCGTACCTGCGCCGGAGATCACGCTCAACCGCCCGCAAGACCTGCGGGTCGTCGTCCACCGCGAGTATCACCGGCTTTGCCATGAAATGCACTCCCTAAATGCCGTTTTTCAAAACCCGCACGCCCCCTTGAAAATGCGGGCCCCAGCCCTGGAGGCGTACTAAAAATTCTAACACCTGCAACAACCTAGCCGTTTGGGTAGGTGCCTCTCCTTCACTTGGAAGAGCTTCGGCAAAACACCCGAGAGCCAGGACTTCGCCTTGGAAACTCAACTCGGGCTTATGAGTACGGTACTTCTCCAAGGCGTCTGATGACTTCCATGAGCACGAGAAGGGCATCAGACAGCTACCGCCGCAGGGTAAAGGTATCTGCTGACCCGCCAAGCCACGCCATGTTTGGGGTGGATAGATGGCCAGGCGATCGGGTCGTCCTCAGGATACCTCTTGGCCGTCTCTATCTTGGCGGGGGGCATCCGTACGCGCTCCATAGCATGTTTGAGCTCACGGACACGTGTCGTGAGGTAATGCCCGAGTAGAGTCGTGTGCGTCGGGATCTACGTACTACGCAAGGCTGTTAGAAGTGCTTCGAACGTGCTACGACAGTCCGTGCACTTGTCAAGGTGATCGTCAACCAGCGGCATTACAGCAGTCGCCCTCATCCCAGAGAGCTCCGCCTCTGCAAAACTATCCAACTGCTCGAAGCACTCGTCGCAGCCGATCTCGATCTCGCGAGTCTCCGCAACGATCTTCACCAATGTGGGGAGATCTCCCCGCCCTAACACCACAAAAACTCCTTATTGCATCCTGTCTTCTAGCCTTCGCTATGTCCTCCGGATTTTACCCTTCGTCGAACGCCGCCAGTACTTCTTGTGCCGAGAGGCCCGCGGCCTCCATCTGCCTCTTCAACTTTTTTCGGGCGTCGTGCAGCAGCTTGTAGAGGGCGTTCTGGCTAGTGCCCATGCGCTTCGCCACCTCCGAGATAGGCATCCCCTCCAGTATCACCGCTACCACCGCCTCCCGTTGCCTATCCGTCAGTTCTTCTTCGACCATACGGTGCAACTCTCCTAGCACCATGCTCTGGAACGCCAGCTGTTCGGGGGTTAGACGAGGGTCAGCCGGTCCGCGGTCGGCTGCCTCGCGCCTGGCGAACAGGTCCTGCAGCGACACATCGCGCCACCGCCTGCGCTTGAGCTCGGTGAGGGCCACGTTCATGGCGATCTTCTGTGCCCAGGTGGTGAAACGGCTCTCTCCTCTAAAGGAGTCCAGGTTGCCCGTTATCTTGATCAATGCCTCCTGAGCGAAGTCCCCGATGTTAGCATCTACGCCATCCGCACGACCGCCCAAGGCTGCTCTTAGCCCGCGTACGAGCAGATCGTATAGCTCCCCAAGCGCCTCATCGGGGTCCGGTCCGCGCAACTCAGCGAGCCATTGTTCGTTTGTACGTTCTTTCACGTAAGGCCTATGCTGTTCCGCATTCTCTACCCACCGTAGCACTAATCCCGTGGAGGAGCAGGTACGTAGGTGTGGTCAGAATCGGTTAGGGCGACGCACGGGGCAAGAGGGGTAAGAAATCAGCCCCTTGAGTAGTCTTAATAGATGAAGGCCAGAAAGGAGTGCTACGCAGGGAATGCGAGGAGAAAACGCCCTGGAGAATCGCAGAGCCCGAGGAGAGCACAGAGCCTAGCGAGGAGGATTCGAGATAGCACAAGTGTCAGTAGTAAGCAGGATGAGTGATCGGGAGAGCCCAAACCCTCTTGCGAGGTACTTTGGGCAGATAGATCGTGCAAGGCTCCTTACACACGAGGAGGAGATAGATCTCGGCAGGAGGGCAAGGGAAGGCGACGAGACGGCGCGGTGCAAGCTAATCGAGAAGAACCTGAGGCTCGTTATCCCGATCGCAAAGAAGTACCGGGGGATGGGCTTACCGTTCGGAGACCTCATCCAGGAGGGCAACATCGGACTCATACGAGCTGCAGATAAGTTCGACCCGGAGAAGGGCTTCCGCTTCTCCACCTACGCTACCTGGTGGATCAGACAGGCCGTCCAGAGGGCTGTCGTTGACAAGGGCCGGACTATAAGGGTGCCGGTTCATATGAGCGAGAAGATAAGGAAGATAGCTAGAACCTACAACGAGCTTTCGGCCGAACTCGAGCGCGAGCCCACCGACGAAGAGGTTGCCGAGAGACTGTGTTGGGACCGTGATCGGGTCAAGGACGTGAAGAGCGCCATACCGGATGCCACCAGCCTCAACCAGCCGTTCTCCTCTGAGGAGGACAGCTCGGAGCTGGGTGATCTCCTCGAGGACGAGCGTGAGTCAGATGTGGCTGGTGAGGTGTTGCGGGAGCTTGAGACGTATCATCTTATGGATTCCGTCGAGCAACTCCCCGAGCGTCAGCGTCGCATCCTCGTCCGCCGCTACGGCCTGGACGGCGAGAAGCCAGCCACACTCGCTGACCTTAGTGAGGAACTTGCGGTCTCTGACGAGAGGGTCAGGCAAGTGCAGCGCGAGGCCGAGCAGGCACTCAGGGATGAAGGTGAACACGGCCAGGAGATCCTGGCAGCCGCTTAGCCATCTGCCAGTGGTGCCGTCTGGGTAGGTAACTGAAGCTGATCCGCCTGAGGCAGTTTACAGACAAGGAGGTAGAGGTGGCCGAACATAAGCGAGGTTTCTGTCCCAGACAGGCGTCGAGTTTGAGGAGTAGAACATACGTGAGGACCTCGACGCGATGCAGGACATGGTCCGGATAGGCTCACAGGGCGCCCCGAGGACAGTAATGGACGGTGAGATTATTGGCTTCGATCGAAAAAGGATCTTAAAAGCTTGGGATTAAGGCAGGGAAGTCAACAGCAAGGAGGTAAGAGAGTGCTTTTTAGTCGCAACAAGACGAAGATGATCACGCCCACCGAGGCCCTTCCCGGACGGGAGCAGCCGGCGTTTACCGTTCCGGAGAGGCACGCCGTACTCGGCACACCCCTCAAGCCGCCGTTCCCCGAGGGTCTAAGCACCGCCGTCTTCGGTCTCGGATGCTTCTGGGGCGCGGAGCGCATATTCTGGCAGGTTAGCGGCGTCTACACGACGGCAGTCGGCTACGCGGGAGGCTTCACACCAAACCCGACCTATAAGGAGGTTTGCAGCGGCCGCACTGGACACACCGAGGCGGTGCTCGTGGTCTTTGATCCTGAGAAGATCTCCTACGAAGACCTGCTGGCGATGTTCTGGGAGGCCCACGACCCAACGCAGGGGATGCGTCAGGGCAACGATGTCGGGACGCAGTACCGCTCGGCGATCTACTATGCAAATGACGAACAGCGCCGGGCCGCCGAGGAGACGCGCGAGGCCTACGAGGAGGCACTGAGGCGTGCCGGCTATGACCCAATCACTACGGAGATCGCGCCTGCTGGCCCGTTCTACTACGCTGAAGGCTACCATCAGCAGTACCTGTATAAAGTCCCGAACGGGTACTGCGGCTTGGGCGGGACCGGTGTGAGCTGTCCGGTCGGGCTCGGTGTGGATGCGAAGAGCGAGGAACTGCCCCGCGCCGAGGAGGAGTGGCGGAAGCGACTCTCGCCTGAGCAGTACGCCGTTCTTCGCGAGGCGGCAACCGAGCGCCCATTCTCCGGCGAGTACGTAGATACCGATGAGGAGGGCCTCTACCATTGCGCTGCCTGCGGTAACGTACTCTTCGACAGCCGCGCGAAGTACCACTCGGGCACTGGCTGGCCAAGCTTCACAGAGACCGTCTCACCGGACGCAATCGAACTCGTCGAGGACCGCTCCCACGGGATGGTCCGCATCGAGGTGCGCTGCGCTCGCTGCCACTCTCACCTCGGCCACGTCTTTGACGACGGGCCGAGAGAGGCTGGTGGGCAGCGGTGGTGCATGAACAGCGTCGCGCTGGACCTGGAACAGCGCTAACGGTATATCAGTAACTGGCGCTGCGGGGCTGCTACTCCTCGCAGCGTCGCCTCACATGGGGCCTTCATTACCCAGACTTTGTCCTAGCTCTCGACTTTGACCGGGGCTCGAAGGCTGAATCAAGGACGAGGTCGGCAGCGTTCTTGTTGGCTCTTA
>JAWWQA010000206.1:0-6436 GCA_033854695.1 Rubrobacteraceae bacterium | reverse complement strand
AAGCTGTGTTCGCCGTGTAGACGCAGGCGAACATGAAAGGCATAGGGCTAAGGCGCAGCCGCACGACCATACCGTACACGATCGGGGTCAGGACGATGGCCGTGGCATCCAAGGAAAGCGTAGCCGTTACTAGCGTGCCCACCAAAAACACGAAGCCGTAGAGCAAAAAGACCCGGCCACCTCCAGCCCGGGCGGCCAGGGAAGCCGCCCAGTCGAAGAAGCCAGCCTTCTCAGCGACGGCGCTCAAGGCCATCATTCCAACGAGAAGGACTAGTGCATCTTGGGTTTCGAGCACGATCTCCCATGCATCCCACAAGGAGACGAGCCCTAACGCTAGGGTCAGCACGCCCCCGAGGACCGCCCACCACGCCTCACCCACATCCTTCGGGCGCGTGAGCACCAGGGCCAGAGTGACCACGAGTATAGCCACCGCGAGCAGAGCATTCATGACCTCACCTCGGGCGCTTCGACCCGGGCTTGAACTCCTCCCAGGCTCCGTGGAGCGATTGCCTCGGCCCCGTCACCGGCTCGCTCGCCTTCCCGACCCCGTTCGCCAGCTCCTCGACGTAACCCGATATCAGTTTACTCGCGGTCTTGTCCATACTCGATCCTTGTGCCGCACCTAACACAAAATTATCACACCGAACACACGAGTGTGTGGACGTTCCAAAATCTCGCCTTGCGTAGCGCTTCTCGACCGATCTTGTGCAAGGCGGCAGAGGCTTGTGCCAGGGGTCTCGTGGCGGGCGACAATTTTGTCCGCGTCTGGCGACTTCTCAGGGTTCTCGAAACTTTACAATGTTCCGGCCACCCGCTATACCTCTACCATGGCCGAGAAAGAGCGAAGAAGATTCCGGGTAAGGCTCCGGGAGGAACATGGCGGGGAGCCCGTCAAAGACGGGGCCTTGAGGAAGCGGCTGCGCGCGCGGCCGAGGATCCGGCCGCGCGTCTACGGATACCTTACGGAGGAGAAAGAGTCTTTAAGGCAGGGCTTCTCCGCCCTGTTTTTGTCCGGAACGGGGGATCTTCTGGCCGGAATCATCCTGGGAGGCATCACGGGCATCCTGGACCAGTTCGTCGGGCTTATGGTTTTGATCCCCGCGGCCATAGGTATGCGAGGGGCTATCTTCGGGGCCATGGGCAGCCGGCTCGGCACCTCGATACATGCCGGACTCTTTGAGTTGAACTTGCGCCGGCGCGGGGTGCTGGCCGAGAACGCCCAGGTCGCCGCCGTCCTCTCGCTCGTGTTGGGTATATTTCTCGCGTTTCTGGCTCGTTACGTCTCAGCACTACTAGGCGTGGCGACAAATATCTCTATTCTGGACTATGTAGTAATCTCTACTGTGGGCGGAGCGCTCGCAGGAATCGTGCTACTGGGCGTCACCGTCCTGGTAGCCCGCGCTACTGTCCGGCGCGGTTGGGACATGGACAACATTGCAGCCCCCCTGCTGACGGCCGCCGGAGATATCGTAACCTTGCCGGCGCTCGTCGCCACGACTTTTCTCGTCGACATCCCGTATTTCACCACCGGGCTATCGATGTTGCTCATCACGACGGCCATAGCTTTCACGACCTGGAGCTTCCGGAGGGGTACCACCGGGGTCAGGAGGATCCTGGCCGAGAGCATCCCGCTCTTGATGATAACCGGGACTATCACCATCTTCGCGGGGCTCACCGTCCAGGAGCGCCTCCAGGGGTTCCTCTCGCTCCCCGCCCTGCTCATCCTCCTACCACCGTTTTTGCAAGAAGGCGGCGCTTTAGGAGGCATCCTCTCCAGCAGGCTTGCTTCCAGGCTCCATCTAGGACTCCTGGAACCCCGAGGACTACCGCCCCTCAGCACGTTCCGGGATTTCACTCTCATCTACACGTTCGCCGCCGGGGTCTTCCTCTTTATCGGAGGAGCCGCGAACATGCTGGCGGTGGCCCTGGGCCTTCAGACTCCCGGCCTCTGGACTATGGTTGGCGTGAGTGCGTTCGCAGGTTTGATAGTCGCGACCGTCGCGATCTTCATGGCTTACTATGGATCGGTCGTGAGCTACCGTCTCGGGCTGAACCCGGACACCCAGGGCATACCCATCATTACCGCGACGGTCGACCTCCTCGGAGCAATTAGCCTTATAATTTCCCTCATCATGTTCGGACTGGCAGGTTAGGAACTATGCGCGAAGATCGCCCACGCAACCTGAAGGATATGCTCGCCGAGGCCAAGAACACCTCGGAGCTCATGGTAGACCTGGCTTACGCCGCCCTCTTCTACGACTCGGAGGACTTCTCTGAGGAGGTCTTCCGGCTCGAAGAACGCTTGAACGATCTCGTCTTCGATATGCGCACGCTGGCGATATTGGCTGCCCGAAGCCCGGCAGATGCCGAGCAGATGGCCGGCATCTTGCAAGTCGTGCAGGACATAGAGAAGATCGGCAACGCCGCCTATGATATCGCCAAGATAGTGGTAAAGAGGTTAGGCATCCCGCCCGAGCTCCTCCAGGACCTGCCCGCTGCCGAAGAGATCACCAGCCGCGTGCATATAGAACCCGAGAGCACCCTCGACGGCAGGAGCCTCGAAGATCTCGACCTGGCAGTGGAGACGGGGATGCGCCCCATCGCCGTGAGATGCGGTCTGGAATGGAACTTCGATCCGGACCCGGAGGACGTTCTGCGCGAGGGTGACGTCCTCTTCTTGCAGGGCCCGCCCGAGGGGGTCGCGGAAGTCCGCCACCTCGCGGGGGCGCCAGCGCTGAGTCCGATCATCGAGAGTCCCAGCAACGTCCCCGACGATGGCGAGGGCCTCTCGGAGCTCGAGCGGGCGGTGGACATCCTGATCGAGATGAAAAACCTCTCGGAAGTGGCCGTGGGGCTGGCTTACTCAGCACTCCTCTACTACGACGCGGGCCTCGCCCGTGAGGTCGTCGCGATCGAGAACGAGATGGATGAGATGCGCTACCGTCTCGAGCGCTGGGTCCTTCTGGCTGCGCGGCACGTCGAGGACTCGCCACGTCTCCGGGGCGTTTTGCACCTTGCCACAGCTTCGGAAGCGATCGCCGACTGCGCGATGGAGATGGTCTGGATCGTCGAGAAGGGCGAGGAGGTCCACCCGGTTCTCTCGGCGGCCGTCGAGGAGTCCGACGAGATCGTCTTGAAACTGACCGTTGTTCCCGGCTCTCCGGCCGACGGGCGCACTCTGGGCTCTCTGCGCCTCGAGACCGAGACCGGCATGTACGCCCTGGCAGTCAACCGCGGAGGGCGCTGGACTTACCGCCCACGCGACTCCTACACCTTGCAGGGCGGCGACTCGATTCTGGTGACCGGCGCCCCCGAGGGCCTGGAACCTCTGGCCGAGCTCTTCGGCCAGGAGCTAGAAGAGCTGAGGGACTGATCGAAGCCGCCCACCGGAAACTCGAAGCCCAGAAGCAAGACCCGGGTGCCGGTAAGGGACCGCTCCGGAGCGGTGCGGTCCTTTTCTGGCTGCCTCTGTGCCTGCTCGGGGCGTTTCTGTATTTGGAGCTCATGGAGAAGTTCTCGGAGCTCCCGCCCAGGCTCGCCGAGGCCTCGACGGACGTGCTCACCTACCGCAGGGCAGGAGAGGCTATCCTCGCCGGCGAGGTACCTTACCGCGACTTTTTTATCGAGTACCCGCCGGGGAGTCTGCCGGCGTTCGTGCCGCCGGCCCTCTTCACCACAAGTCACGAAGCCTACGCGAGCCTCTTCGCCTCGGAGATGGCGCTAGTGCTCGTGGCGACGCTCTTGCTTACTGCCTACGCCGCCCGCTCTCTGGGGCGCCCCTGGCTCCTTTCGGCGGTGGTCTTTACGGCGGCCACACTCCTCCTCTACCCCGTTGCCGTGACCCGCTACGATGCGGTCGTGGCCCTGACGTTGGCGGCGACGATGGCCCTGTCCACCGGCCCGGGGGGCTGGAACCGCGGAGGGAGCGCCGCGGCGCTCATCGCGGCCTGGGCTTCTTTAGGCTTCGGTGCAGCCGCCAAGCTCGTCCCGGCGCTCGCTACCCTGCCTCTGGCCCTCTTCGCGGGACGGGGAGAGACGCGGGCGCTCAGCGAGGTGGTACGCAGCGCCGCGCGGGGGTTCGCGGTGTTCTTCGGCGTGGTAGCAGCGTTCTTCTTGCCGGCTTTACTATTCGGAGGCGGGGGCTTCATAGAGAGCTTCACGTACCACGCGGACCGGGGGCTGCAGCTGGAGAGCCTGGCTGCCTCGGTGCTGATGAAGCTGGGGTACGGACACGGGATCTCGCGCGAGGACGGCGCGATCGACGTGTGGGGGCAGGGGGTGCAGTTCTTCAGCTCCATGAGCTTGCCGATAACGGGGATTTTGCTGGCCGTTACGGCGGCAGCTGCGTATCACGAGTACCGGAAGGGCAGGTTTGGAACGCAGCAGTTGCCGCGCTTTGCGGCGGCGTTTGTGCTCGCGTTCTTGCTCGGATCCAAAGTGCTCTCGCCGCAGTACGTGATCTGGCTTCTGCCCCTCGTGCCTTTGAGCGCGGGTGGCGTCTGGGGACTGGGGGTCTCGGCGGTCTTTCTCGCTATCTGCTGGATGACCACCCAAATCTTCCCGTACCATTACCCGGAGATCTCAGCGGGTCGTTCTCCCGGCATCGACATCCTCCTGGGCCGCAACCTCCTCCTCGTCGTCCTCTGGGCCTTGATGCTCTCCCTCCCTTCTTCAAGCAAGGCGATGGATGAACCTACAAGAGCCTCCACGTCCGAGCAGGGAGCCCCCTCATGAGGCGATTTTGGCCGAAGTTCCGATCGAACCAGCGCCTCGTGCTCGTACTTCTTCTCTTACCCCTGCTCTTGTTAGTTCTGGGCTTCGAGTCTGGAGCGCAAACGGGATCTGAAGAGGCGCGCCAGACGGCTTCGTCTGTGCCAGAGGTGCAGGAGATCCTCTCGCACCCAACGGTCGAGACGGAGGCCAGCTACAATCCCGCAAACGACTCCTGGCATGTGATGCTGCGGGAGAAAGTCACGGGGACTATAGTCGCGGTGCTCACGGTGGCGGACGACACGCGTGCGGTCTCGAATGTAGAGATCTACCCCTCCGCCCAAACCGTGACCTACCCGAACATCTCCGAGGCCGACGCGATAAAGCTCGCCCTCGCCAACGCCAGGGTGCGCGACGAGCTACTGAGGCACGCCCCCTACACCGCGAAGGCTGAGTACGAAGACGGCGAGTGGACGGTTAACTTCGAAGTCGAGGAGAGCGGCTCCATAGGCGGATGGCCGGTCGATGGAGGCGAGAGAAAAGAGGTAGCCAGAGTCGGAGTAGATGATGCAACCTGGCAGCTCAACTACGTGTGGACCGGAGATCAAGTCGGGTGGCGGATGGCCCGTGGTGACTACGGAGCCTATGGCAAACAGGCCAACTACTGGTACGTCTGGGGTCCTCTGGCCCTGGTCTTCGCGATGGCGTTCTGGCGCACCGACAGGCTCTTCTCCTTGCGCAACCTCGACATTGTGGCCCTCCTGGGCTTCCTCGTCTCCCACGGCTTCTTCCGGGTGGGAGAGACATACTGGGCCACCTTGCTCTGGTACCCGCCGCTCCTGTACCTCTTCGCAAGGACACTGCTGATGGGATTCGGAATCGGTGAGAAGGTCGAGAAGACGAGCAACTTCCCGACGCCGGTCCTGTTCGTGCTCGGCGCCATGGGGTGCGGCCTCGTCCTCGGGCTGAACCTTGACGCCCGGGTGATAGACGTTGGTTACGCGAGCGTTGCGGGTGCGGACCGTATCCTCGATGGCACCCTCCCTTACGGGCACATGCCCAAAGACGTGGGCACCGGCGACACTTACGGACCGCTGAACTACCTGTTCTACGTGCCCTTCCTGTGGCTCTTCGGGTGGTCCGGGGAGTGGGACTATCTACCGGCGGCCCACGCGACTACGGCCTTTGCGTTCGTCGGCGGGGCGCTCGCTCTGCTCTTCGCGGGATGGCGGTACGCGGGGGCGCGAGGCGCGGCGGTATTGCTCTTTGCCTGGGCGGTCTTTCCTTACACGCTCTACTCGACCAACAACAACACCAACGATATCATCGTGGCAGCGATCGCGGCGGTGTCTCTCGCGACGGCAGCCTACCCCCTGGCTCGGGGGGCGACGGTTGCCGCGGGGTTCGCGGTAAAGCTCTTCCCCCTCGTCCTCGCTCCCCTCTGGATGCTGCACGACAGTGCTAGAAGAAGGGGTGCAATCCTCGACTTCCTCCTCGGAGGTATCGGCGTCGTACTCCTCACCTTCTGGGTGCTCGCCCTCGACGGTAATCCCATAGAGGGCTTGAGACTCTTCTACGAGAAGACCCTGGCCTTCCAGAGCGGGCGCGAGACCCCCTGGAGCATCTTCGCCCAGGTCCCTGAGCTCCGAATCTTGCAGCAACCGCTCACGGCGGCGGTGGTCTTACTCGCCTTTGTCGTCGCCGTGTTCCCCAAAAAGAGGACCAT
>JAWWQA010000205.1:0-6623 GCA_033854695.1 Rubrobacteraceae bacterium | reverse complement strand
AGTATCTCTTCTCGACGGAGCCGGGGCTTCTGCGGGATCTTGCCCGTGAGATCTCGACCAGGCTCCCGGCCGGCACGAGGAGGCTCGCCGGGGTCGAACTCGGGGCTGTGCCGCTGGTTGCGGCAGTGGCTCTTCACGACGATCTTCCTTACTGCATAGTTCGCAAGAGCGACAAAGGTTACGGGACTAAAAACAGGATCGAAGGACGGGCGCTAGAGACCGGAGAGAAGGTCGTCCTGATCGAAGACGTAGTCACAACGGGCTCCCAGGTGTTGCGGGCGGCGGCGATCCTCGAGGAGGCAGGGGCGGAGGTCTTGGGGATTGTGGCTGTGCTCGACAGGAGGGACGAGGACTCCGCTCTCCTCGGCGGTTACCCGTTCGGAGCGTTGCTTAGGATCGAGGATTTAGGGATCAATAGCGAGGATTGAGGCAGATTTGGCCCTCTGGTATAGTCTCCGGAAGCTGCGGGGAGGAGATCAGAAGTGGAAGCGGATACAAGGGAGGCAAAACGCGGATGAACAAAACAGAGTTGATCCAGAAGATTGCTGATGAGGCCAACGGCTCCAAGAGTGAGGCTCAGCGCTTCTTCGAAGCATTCGAAGGCGTGGTCACCTCGGCCCTCAAGAAAGAGGACGTAGTCCAGATCACTGGCTTCGGTAAGTTCTACGTGCAGAAGCGTGAGGCCCGCGAGGGCGTCAACCCCCAGACGAAAGAGAAGATGAAGATTCCGGCCTCGAAGGTGCCGAAGTTCACCGCCGGTAACGCACTTAAAGACGCCATCAAGTAAGCTGAAAGGGAGTCTCTTTATGCTGCGGGAAACTCTGTCCCGCAGCTTTTTTATGCCTGCATTGTGCGAAAGCCGGCTGAAACGCCCATCGGGGCGATTCTAGTGGACGCCTTCGTCTCGTCCACCCGGCGCAAGGGGAGCGCCGTCGTCGTGGGCCTCGACCCGGATCCTCGCCACCTGCCGCCGGAGATTCTGGAGCGCAATCTTACGGAGGCCCAGGCCGTCCGGGAGTTCTGTCTGGGGATTCTCGAGGCGGTCGAGGCGGAGGCAGCGGCCATCAAGCTGCAATTAGCGTACTTCGAGCGGATGGGGTCCGGAGGGATGGAGGTGTACGCGGATCTGATCGAGGCAGCCAGGGCTCTGGAGCTCCCGACCATAGCTGACGCGAAGCGCGGCGACATAGGCCCCGTGGCTGCCGCCTACGCCGAGGCACACCTCTCGGTATACGGCGCGACGAGCATTACGGCCAACCCCTACATGGGTGCCGACGCGATAAAGCCGTTCCTCGATGAGACGCGGCGCTTGAGCAGGGGTGGGGGCGTCTTCGTCCTCGTCGCTACCTCGAACCCCTCCGCGAAAGACCTCCAGGACTCCTCGACGCCGCCGCTCTACGAGGCTGCGGCACGTCTCGTGGCGAGATTGGGAGAGGTCGGGGCATCAGGCTATCTCGATGCCGGAGCGGTCGTAGGTGCGACTCGCCCGAAGATCGGGCGGCGGGTGCGCGAGCTACTTCCGAAGGCGCTCTTTCTGGCTCCAGGCTACGGGGCGCAGAAGGGAGACGCTTCGGGGGCACGTGCACTGCTCGACGCCAGCGGCACGGGCGTTCTGGTTAACAGCAGCCGGGGCATCTTGCGCGCCTTCGAGGAGCCGGCCTCCTTCGGAGGAGACTACAAGAGCGCCGCCCGCGAAGCGGCCCGGAGGATGCGCGAGGATCTGGCGGTGGCAGGAGTCCAGGCGTAATCGGCCCCGCCTCAGGCGGCGTTGAGTTCGTAGAGGATGGCGGCGATCGTGACCGCGATCGTCCCCAGGAAAACCACTACTCCTATAGTCTGGACTATGCTCTCCTTTGTCATGTCCTACCCTTCTGTTATTTGCCGACGTTACGTCTTCAAGTCTCGTCCGCCAAGACCCGGTCGAGTTCCTCCCGGAGGTGCTCTTCGTTCTCCGGGTGGTAGCCGTTTTGTACGAGCTCTATGGTACCGTCGTTGATCAGGAACAGCCTCGGCACCCTTTTTACGTTGTATCTGGCAGTCAGCTGCCCGGAATCGTCCTGGAGCACCATGTAGGGGACGTCTTCTTCGCCTTTGGGGACGTTGCTAACGTAGACGACGGCGAAGGAGACTCCTTTATCCGCGTAGTCGCGAGCCATCCGGTCGAGCTCCGGGCGGGCGTCAGCGGTGTCCTTGTTCAAGGTGCTCCAGAAGGTGAGCACGTAGACGCCCTTCTCGGAGAGCTCGAAACTCCCGCCGTCCTGGCGGGCAGCTTCGAAGACAGGCGCCTCCTCACCCGTGTTTGGGGCCGGTTGGGGGAGTGTGAGGCTGCCCGTTCCGGTCTCGGGCGAACCATAGGTCCGGTATCCCGTGGAGGCCACGAGCACGAGGAACGCGACGACGAGGAGGCGTTTCACGGGCTCGGAGGGCGGGGCGCGGTAAGCATGGCGCCCATTGTAGCGTCCTGCGGGGCCCTTGTCCTGACGACCGAAGTGCTTAGAGGAGCCAGCTGCGAAGGATGTGTATTAGGAAGCCTCCTTAAGGTATGGTATATAGCGGTAGAGATTCTCGAATAGGAGATCTTGGGGAAAAGGGAGGTGTGACGAAGTGATCCTGACCGTAACCCTCAACGCCGCCGTGGACCGCACCCTCGTCGTCCCGAGCCTGACGCTCGGGCAGAGGCACCGGGCCTCGGAGGGTATCGCACTCGCAGGCGGCAAGGGCATAAACGTCGCCCGGGCCTTGCGCGCCCTCGACGTGCCGGTAATGGCGACCGGGCTCGTTGGCGGGCGTAACGGCGACGCCATCCGGGACGGGCTTGCGCAGGCGGCCATCCCCTTTGATTTCGTCGAGATCAAGAGCCCTTCCAGGACCTCGACCGCGATCGTGGACCCGACGAACGGGACGCAGACGGAGATCAACGAACACGGGCCCGCGGTCTCGCCCGAGGAGGCACACGAGTTCTCCAGACGCCTGGGGTTCCTCATGGAGTACGCGACGGCGGTCGTCTTTGCCGGGAGCCTTCCGGCAAACCTGGACGAGAGCTTCCTCGTCGGCCTGATGCGCAAGGCTAACGAGGAGGGCCTGTACACGGTAGTCGACGCGCCGCCGACGGTTCTGAAGGCGTCGCTCAAGGCTGACCCATCTCTTGTCACCCCGAACCAGCACGAAGCCGAGAGCGTCGTGGGCTTCGACTTTATCGAGGGAGAGGACTTCCTCCGGGGCCTCCACAGGCTGCTCGAGCTGGGGTCAGGGAGGGCGTGCGTGACCTCGTCCTCGGGCTACTCTTATCTGACCACGCAAGACGAGGTGATCTGCGCCCGGGCGCCGAAGGTCGAAGCCCTCTCGACAATCGGGAGCGGCGACGCTTACCTGGCGGGTCTGCTCGCAGGCCTCCTGCACCGCAATCTCTCGCCCGTCGAGTCCGTGCGCCTGGCCGCGGGTTGCGCCGCGGCGAACGCCGCGACCTTAGGCGCTGGCGTCTTCGAGGCGCGATGGGCCGAGGAGCTCGCCGAGGAGGTCCGGGTAGAGGCTCTCGCCGATCATAGCCATCAGCCATCAGCTTTCAGCTCTCAGCAAAAACAGGACTGAAGCCAGAACCGCAGCGCGGTCGCATCGAAATCAGGTCCAACGCCATGGGCCGGGCCACGATCGTCCTTACCGCGAGTGAGAAGGATAAGGATCAAAGCCAGGCTGACGGCCGGTAGCTGACGACCATAAGGGGCGTGATAGACTGACCGGGTTGGAAAGATGTAGCGTAGTTTTGGAGGTGCGGTTTATGGCGGTTGCCGAGGTTACGGATGCCACGTTCGAGAACGAGGTCTTGAAGGCGGAGAAGCCGGTAATAGTGGACTTCTGGGCGCCGTGGTGCGTACCGTGCAGGCGTGTCTCGCCGATCCTGGACGAGATGAGCGAGGACCGCGACGACGTGCAGTTCGTCAAGGTAAACGTAGACGACAATCCCGCCATCGCAATGAACTACCGGATAACGAGCATTCCAACCATTGCCCGCTTCGAGGACGGCACCGTCACCCGGCAGGCCGTTGGCGCCCTGCCCAAGAAGCAACTCGCTTCGCAGCTCGGGCTGTAACCGCAAGCCGGAAGAGTGCGAAACGCGGTGTGTTACCATGTTGCGCTGGCCGGCGTTTGGCGATTGCTTCTAGTAACCTGGGCGGTTACAATCTTGGGCGTAAATTAACCTGATCCGGTGGTTACTGAGGGCTCCGGGGCGCACCGGAGACGTGTAAAATCGGAAGAGAAGAGGAGGTAGCGGAATGAGATTCAAGCCGCTTGGCGAGAGAGCACTAGTCAAGATAGTGGAGCGTGAGCAGACGACGGAGTCCGGGATTGTGCTCCCGGACACGGCCAAGGAGAAGCCGCAGACCGCGGAGGTCGTCGCGGTTGGCGAGTTCGAGAACGGCGTCAAGGTCAACCAGGGCGACGTCATCGTCTTCGCCAAGTACTCGGGGACCGAGATCACGCTCGATGGCGAGGACTACATGATCCTCGACGCCGACGATATCCTCGGAGTAGTCGAGGACTAGCCCAGGGAACGGGGCCAGTATCCCCGCCCATGGCCTTCGCGCCGGACATTCCGTGGAGGATGCCCGGCGCACTCTTTTTAGGTGGCCACCCGGAACTTTCTATGTGCCTTCCTTTGTCCGAACCGTTCGAGGAGCTAGCCTAGACCGTGCGCGCGCTGCGTAGGGGAGATTGGGGCCGGGAGGTCGTCGACCTCCAGACCCGCCTGCTGTCTTTGGGTCTCGACCTCGGCAACCGCGGGATAGATGGGGTCTTCGGACCGAAGACCGAGCTGGCCGTGAAAGCCTTCCAGCAGGGCATGGGTATTCTGGCAGACGGGGTCGTCGGGGAGATCACCTGGCGCGAGGTCGACGAGGCCGGCTACCACCCCGTTGGGCGATTGATCTACCTGCGCCAGCCGCCCTTCAGGGGGGCCGACGTCACGGAGTTGCAGCGCATGCTCAACGACCTTGGCTTCGACCCCGGTGCGGTGAACGGCCTCTTCGACGAGCGCACCGCCCGCGCTACGAAGGAGTTCCAACGTAACGCCGGCCTCACAGCCGACGGCGTCGTCGACAACGGTGTCTTCAAGGTCCTGAAGACTTACGCCACCCAGACTTTAGGCACCCACCAGCTGCCGGACAAGAACGGAGGCTACTTTTCCGAGGACCTCTTCTCCGGCACCATCGTCGTGGATGCTGCCCACGGCGGGCGAGACAGGGGGCACGTCTGCTCCTCGGGCCTCACGGAGGCGGATCTGAACCTGGCCGTGGCTCAGGAGATTGCCCAGATACTGCCGGCCCGCGAGGTTCTCCTCACCCGCAGCGAGGACGAGGAGGTCTCGAACTCTGATCGGACGTACCTCGCCAACTCCTCGGGGGCGAAAATGATCATCTCTATCCACCACGCCGCCCACAGGACGCCCAAGGCCGAGGGCACGGCCTCTTTCTACTTCAGCCGCCTCGGCTACCAGTCACACCGGGGGCGTATGGCGGCGACCTACATACAGAAAGGCGTCAGTCAGGCCTTGGGGACACTAGATGTCGGCGAGTTTGGCCGCTCCTACGATATCTTGCGCGAGACCAACATTCCGGCTGTCTTGCTGGAGCCCCTGTACATGACCAACCCTCGCGAGCTCGAGCTCGCCTCAGATCCCTACTACCCCGCCACCGTGGCCGAGGCCATAGCCGGCACCCTCGAACTCTACGCCGGACGCGACGCCGCTTTTATTACTGTCAGCTAGTCAGCCGTCAGCTTTTGGCCGCTAGTTCCCGAGCCGAGCTTCGCGTTCGCAGCACAGCTTTGGTAGAGTCGTAGTAAAAGGCTTGTGGAGCGTCGCGGGGTTACAAATTTCGAATCCTCGTTTTTGCTGATGGCTGACAGCTGAAAGCTGACTGCTATAATTAGCCGAGCAGTCGGGACGTAGCGCAGCCTGGTAGCGCGCCTCGTTCGGGACGAGGAGGTCGGAGGTTCAAATCCTCTCGTCCCGACTCACTTGGGGGGCTTGGCTCCGATCCTTCCTCTTTTCTACTCGTTTTGAGCTTGGGATGAGGGCGCCTACGACACTTTACAGGTCGACCTCTTCGGCCTCCTCCATAAGTTCGCCCCAGTCTTCGTAGAGTCCTTCGAGGATGCTCTTTAGCTGGCGGTGCTCCGTTACTACCTTGCGGGAGCGTTCGCCGTCGGCGTAGAGCTTGGAAGTTGCGAGCTCCTTTTCGCGGCGCGCGATGCGGCGTTCGGTCGCGTCGATCTCGCCCTCCACGGCCACGAGCCTGGTGGCGACGACGTTCTGCCTGTTGTCGAGCCCGGGCCTGACCCTACGACGGGGCATACGACGTCCACCGCCACCTTCTTTCACGTCCAGGCGACGATGAGCCCGATAATAGTCGTAGCCACCGAGGTAGTTGACGAGCTTACCTTTCTCCAGCTCGACGACGCGAGTAGCGAGCTTGCGCAAGAAGTAACGGTCGTGGGAGATGAAGAAGAGCGTGCCCCGGTAGTCGATTAGAGCGTCTTCGAGGGCCTCGCGGGCAGGGATGTCCAGGTTGTTCGTCGGCTCGTCCAGAAGGAGCAGGTTCGCGCCGCTTACCACGATCTCCGCCAGA
>JAWWQA010000204.1:0-4316 GCA_033854695.1 Rubrobacteraceae bacterium | reverse complement strand
AGACGCATACAGGGTGATGCGGACGATCCGGGAATTCGAGGAGCGGCTGCACACTGAGTTCGCCACAGGCGATATCCCCGGCTTCGTACATCTGTACGCTGGTGAGGAGGCAATTGCCGCTGGCGTTATAGCCCACCTTGACGAAGACGACTACGTGGCGAGCACCCACCGGGGTCACGGTCACTCTATCGCTAAGGGCTGCGACGTCAAGGGGATGATGTTCGAGATCTACGGCAAGGCCGACGGCATCTGCCGCGGCAAGGGCGGCTCCATGCACATAGCCGACCTTGACAAGGGGATGCTCGGCGCAAACGGCATCGTCGGTGGTGGCCCACCCCTGGTCTGCGGCGTTGGCCTCTCTGCCAAGGTGCGTGGCACTAATCAGGTAGGGGTCTCGTTTACCGGCGACGGTGGTGCTAACCAGGGCACATTCCTCGAGAGCTTGAACCTTGCCTCTGTCTGGGATCTGCCGTGCGTCTTCATCATGGAGAACAACGGTTATGCAGAAGCCACTGCCCAGCAGTTTTCCTCCAAAGGCATAGACATAGCCAAACGGGCCGACGGCTTCTCCATGCCGGGGGTCGTGGTAGACGGGCACGACTTCTTCGCCGTGTACGAGGCGGCGGGCGAGGCGATTCGCCGGGCGCGAGAGGGCGGTGGGCCGTCCCTCATCGAGTGCAAAGTCAACCGCTACTACGGTCACTTCGAGGGTGACGCCCAGACCTACCGCGCCCCGAACGAGGTCGAGGAGATCCGTAAAGAAAAAGACTGCCTCGACCTGTTCGCCAAGCGGGTGACTTCGGCGGGGCTCGTCGAGCAGGAAGAGCTCGACAAGATAGATGAGGAGGTCAAGGCCCTCATCGATGAATCCGTCAAGGAAGCCAAGGAGGCTTCCGACCCGACCGAAGACAAGCTGCTAACGGACGTCTACGTCAGCTACTAGGGAGGAGGTAGAAGCATGGCGCGCACGATCAGCTTTATGCAGGCTATTAACGAGGCGCTCGAGCAGGAGATGGAGCGGGACGAGACCGTGGTGATCTTCGGCGAGGACAACGTCGGCGGCACGGGGAGCCCGGGTGAGATGGACGCCTGGGGCGGGGTAATGGGCGTTACCAAGGGGCTCTATCACAAGTTCCCAGACCGTATCCTGGACACCCCGATCAGCGAGTCGGCCTTCATCGGGGCGGCGGCCGGGGCAGCTTGTTCGGGCCTCCGGCCCGTCGCCGAGCTCATGTTCGTCGACTTCATGGGGGTCTGTTTCGACCAGATCTACAACCAGGCCGCCAAGTTCCGCTACATGTTCGGCGGCAAAGCCGTAACGCCGATGGTCATAAGAACCATGTACGGCGCCGGGATAAGAGCCGCGGCCCAGCACTCCCAGAGTCTGTACCCGATCTTCACCCATGTACCGGGCCTGAAGGTTGTAGTACCTTCCAACCCTTACGATGCCAAGGGGCTCATGATCGGAGCGATCCGTGACGATGATCCTGTGATCTTCTTCGAGAATAAGGTGCTCTATAGCATCGAAGGCGACGTCCCCGAAGAGCCTTACTCCATACCGCTCGGTGAAGCGGAGTTCGTGCGCGAGGGCGACGACGTTACTATAGTAGCCATCGGGCGCATGGTCGGGATGGCAGAGCAGGCAGCCGCGACTCTGGCGGACGAGGGGATAGAGTGCGAGATCGTGGACCCGCGCACGACCTCTCCCCTGGACGAAGATACGATCTACGAGAGCGTCGAGAACACCGGGCGCCTGGTAGTGGTGGACGAGTCGTATCCGCGCTGCAACATGGCGACGGACATAGTAGCCCTCGTGACGCAGAACTGCTTCGAGCACCTGAAGTCGGCACCCAAGATGGTCACCGCGCCGCACACTCCGCCGCCGTTCAGCCCCACTCTCGAAGACCTCTATGTGCCAGACGAGGAACAGGTTGCCGCCGCCGTGCGCGAGACGGTCGAAACGGGAGTAACTTCTTGAGCGAGACGTCTCAGCTGGCCAAGCTAAGCATGCCCAAGTGGGGGCTCTCGATGACCGAGGGGACGGTCATCGAGTGGCTAGTTGAGGAGGGAGCAGAGATCGAGAGCGGCGACGAGGTTGTCGAGGTCGAGAGCGAGAAGATCAACAACGCCGTCGAGGCCCCTGCTTCGGGCGTCCTGCGCCGCCAGGTTGCCAAGGAAGACGCCGTGGTCCCGGTCGGCGGCCTTCTCGCCGTGATCGCCGACGCCTCCGTCCCGGACGAAGAGATCGACGCCTACATTGAGGAGTTCCAGGAGACTTTCGTCCCCGAAGAGGAGGAGGCGGGCGGCCCGGAGCCGGAGACCGTCGAGGCCGGTGGCAAGAGCCTTCAATACCTGAAGGTCGGCGAGGGTGAGGGAGATCCGCTCGTCCTGCTCCACGGCTTCGGTGGCGACATCAACATCTGGGTCTTCAACCAGGAGGCCCTCGCTGCGGAGCACACAGTCTACTCCCTAGACTTACCCGGCCATGGCCAATCTACCAAGGATGTCGGTGATGGCGACCTCGCCTCGTTCGTGCAGGCCTTGGCGGACTTCCTGGACGCGATGGAGATCGAGAAGGCGCATCTAGTGGGGCATTCGATGGGAGGAGCGGTCGCGGGCGCCTTCGCAAACGCTCACCCCGACAGGGTCTCCTCTGTCATCCTCATCTCCAGCGCAGGTCTCGGCCCGGAGATCAACGAGGAGTACATCGAGGGCTTTATCGCGGCGAACAAGCGGCGGGACATGAGGAACGTGCTTAAGATGCTCTTCGCTGACCCTGACCTTGTGAAACGCGAGCTGGTCAACGACGTCCTTAAGTTCAAGCGCCTGGACGGAGTAGACGAGGCATTGCGCAAGGTGGCCGACAAGGTCTTCCCGGACGGACAGCAGGCCGACGTGCCGGATCTCTCCGAGGTTTCGGTCCCGATACTGGTGATCTGGGGCAGCGAGGATCAGATAGTCCCGGTCTCCCACACCGAGAACGTGCCTTCCGAAGCCAGGGTAGAGATCCTGGAGGACACGGGGCACATGCCACAGATGGAGGCGGCGGGGCAGGTAAACCGCCTCGTCGGGGAGTTCCTCGACGGCGAGAAACAGTAGAAAAGGCGCCGGGCGTTGTCCGTGACCGTCGGGGTCGTCGCCAACCCCGCCTCGGGGCGCGACATCCGGCGGCTGGTCGCGGGCGCCTCGGTTTTCGATAACGCCGAGAAGGGCAACATGGTCTATCGCCTGATGGTGGGCCTGAAGGCGGTGGGTGTCGAACGTGTCCTGATGATGCCCGCCGCCTCTGGCCTCTCGGATAGTTTGGACCGTAACCTCCGAAGCAACGCGGCCAAGTCCGAGAGCCAATCCCTGCCGGAGCTCGAGCTGGTCGAGATGACCGTGCGGCACACCGTCCGGGACACGGTCGAGGCTGTAGGAGCGATGGTCGGGCGTGGCGTCTCCGCTATCGTGGTTCTCGGAGGCGACGGAACCAACCGCATCGTCGCCCGCCACTGCTCGGACGTTCCAATCTGCACCCTCTCGACGGGAACCAACAATGCCTTTCCCCGAATGCGCGAGGCAACCGTCGCGGGTCTTGCGACCGGGCTTGTTGCGACCGGACAGGTGGACGATAGAGCCTTGCGCCGGGAGAAGATCCTGCGCGTCGGTCTGAACGGGGAGGCCGACCACGACTGCGCGCTCGTGGACGTCGCGGTCTCGGCAGAACGCTTCGTCGGAGCACGCGCTCTGTGGCGGGTTAGAGACATCTCGGAGGTGTTCGTCACCTCCGGGGCACCCGACGCCGTAGGCCTCTCCGCCGTAGCCGGCCTCCTGTATCCGATCCCTCGCTCCGCAGGATACGGCCTCTACATTCGACTTACCAGCCCTGAGGAGGCCGATACGGTGCTGAGAGTGCCCCTGGCGCCCGGCCTCGTCGTGCCGGTTGGAGTCGCCGAAACGAAACGCCTCGAACCTGGGGAGGTCGTTTGCATGGCTCCCACCTCCGGCAGCCTGGCGCTGGACGGGGAGCGAGAGATCGAACTAAGTTCCGACGATCGGGTGGAGGTGCGTCTCGACGCCGATGGCCCACTTACCATCGGCGTCGAAGAGGTTATGCAGGAGGCGGCTCAGTCCGGCCTGTTGAACGGTACTCTTGACCGCACCTGAGCCCGCCGGAGTAAGCGACGCCACATCCTATCTTCTTGGCTTTTGACCGGTCGCTACTCTAAGTTGCCGCCGGAGACTGTCCTCCGTGCTCATCATGCAGCTCGTCGGGGTCGATGTCGTACTTCGAGAGCAGCTCGGCGTCGGTATCGGTGTCGATCTTGTCGGGT
>JAWWQA010000203.1:0-14168 GCA_033854695.1 Rubrobacteraceae bacterium | reverse complement strand
GCGTGGCCAACACAGTAGTTTGCGTGTTCGCCGACACTCCGCTGATTGAAGACCGGTCCGCGGGCGCCACTTTCGCGCAGGCCATGTCTCTGACCGGCATACCGGGCTTTGAGGAAGCCTATGGTCTCTTCGGCGCTCTCGCGGCTTACGCCCTCGCTGCCCGGCGCCACATGCACCTCTACGGCACGACGCACGACCAGCTCGGCGCGATAGCGGTCTCGAACCGGCAGTGGGCGTCATTAAACCCGGATGCCGTGATGCGGGGCCCGATCTCTCTGGAGGACCACCGAAGCTCGCGCTGGGTAGTCGAACCCTTCCGCCTTCTGGATTGCGCCCCGCCTGCGAACGGAGCCATAGCGGTCATAGTAACTTCGACAGAGCGTGCCCGGGACCTGCGACAGCCCCCGGTCTACGTCCTCGGGATGGGGCAGGGGCATCCCGGCAACCCGAACCGCGCCCCCTTCGAGGACGAGGTGAACACCGGCGCCCGCCTAGCCAGAGAAACGGCCTTCGTTATGGTGGGCATAACCGTAAACGACGTCGATATCTGCGAGTTCTACTATCCCTTCACCTACGCAACGCTTGTGACGCTAGAGGATTACGGCTTTTGCGAGAAAGGAGAAGGGGGCCCGTTCGTCGAGGACGGTAAGCTGGAGCCTGGAGGAGAGCTGCCCACGAACACGGGCGGCGGGCAACTCTCCGGCTACTACATGCAGGGAATGACGCCGGTATCCGAAGCCATTATCCAGGCGCGAGGTCAGGCCGGAGAGCGGCAGGTCTCCAAGCACGATATGATACTTGTCACGGGCTCGGGAGGCCGTCTGGATTATCATTCCTGCCTGATCTTCGGTCCTCATCCGTGTGCCGGTTAGTATGTGTTCACGATCCACAGCTAAGAGTAGGTAGCGTGTCTGAACAGCTTGAATCGACGGGCAGGCCCCTCCCTCAGCCCGACGACGTATCGCGCCCGTTTTTCGAGGGCGCCCGCCGGCACGTCCTCATGATCCAACGCTGTTCCAATTGCGGCACTTACCAGCTGCCCGGCCGCTTCTCCTGCGATGAGTGCCTCGCCAAAGACCCGGAGTGGGTTGAAGCCTCGGGACGCGGCACGATTTTTACGTTCACCGTCGTGCATCAGCGCTACCATCCCGCATTCGCGGACAAAATCCCCTACAACGTCGCGGTGGTGGAGCTTGATGAAGAACCCCGGTTGATTACCAACATCACCGGGATCGACAACGACGACATCCACGTAGGAATGCAGGTTGAGGTAATGTTCGAAGACGTAACCGGGGAAATCTCATTGCCCCAATTTCGTCCCGCGGGCAACTGGGGAGCAGAGGGCACCGGCGGCCAGATCACGTCCTGAGCAATGACCGCCAGGAAGATGGAGGTAAACCGTGTACGCAAGAGTGACCACGATCCGGACTCAGCCAGGCAAGGTGGAGGAGGCGATCAGCATCGCCAGAGACTCTATAGCGCCCCACGCTAAGGAGCAGCAGGGATTCAAAGGCTTGCTTGCGCTGGCATCCTCCGAGGACGAGGAGATTATCTTCCTCTCGCTGTGGGAGACGGAAGACGCCCTGCAGGCAGGCGAGGACAGCGGCTATTACGAAGATCAGCTCGGCAAGCTCTCCAGCATCCTTGCCGGACGGGCGTCCGTGAAGTCTACGAGGCAAGCAACCTGGCGTAAGTGAAGGTCAGCCGAACAGCTGCTCGAAGCGACTGACGACCTTCTCCTCGACTTCGAGGAGCGAGATCCTGGCATCTCCTAGCTCGCGGGTGAGGCTCGTCACCCCGTACTCCTTGATGCCGCAAGGAGTGATCCGATCGAACCACGAGAGGTCGGTCTTGACGTTGAGGGCGAAGCCGTGGGAGGTTATGCGCCCGGAGGAGAACTTGACGCCGATTGCGGCGATCTTGTTTCCTTCTATCCATACCCCCGTGTACTCTGGGTGCCGCCCCGCCTCCAGCCCATAGTCCGCGAGGACGAGGATGATGAGCTCCTCGAGGTCTCTCAGGTACTTGTGGGTGTCGAGCTTTTTGAGGCGTAGTATCGGGTACCCTACCAGCTGCCCGGGCCCGTGAAAGGTCGCATCCCCGCCCCGGTCGCTCCAGAACACCTCAGCCCCCAAAGCCTTGAGATATTCCTCCCCCGCCCCGAGGTTGGAGGCATCCTTCGCCGCACGGCCGACAGTGTAAACCGGTGGATGCTCAAGGAGGACCAGGGTATCCGGTATCTCATCTCTCTTGCGGAGCGCGACCAGTTCTCTTTGCAGCTCCCACCCTTCCGCGTAAGGCGTCAGGCCAGGGAGACGACGAACCTGGATGGAGGCCCTGGAAAAGACCCGCTTCTCTAAGTCCATCGGATCACGCTGCAACGTACTCTCAGACATCTACCCTTTTACCGTTCTACCCTAGGAACCCGCAGCTGCCTCGCTCTTGCGGGCGTCCGCTGTCTGCTCGTGGGCATGGTAGGAGCTGCGCACTAACGGTCCACTCTCGACGTGCTTAAACCCGAGCTCGAAGCCGTACTTGCGAAGGTCGGCGAACTCCTTCGGGGTGTAGTAGCGGCTCATCGGCAGGTGGTTTTCCGTGGGCCTCAGGTACTGGCCGATGGTCAGGATATCCACCTCGTGCTCGCGCAGGTCGCGCATGGTCTCGTGAAGCTCCTCCTCCACCTCCCCAAGGCCCACCATGAAGCCGCTCTTCGTCAGACCGTCCGGGTTGATTTCCTTGACGTACCGGAGCACGTCGAGCGAACGACCGTACTTCGCCTGTGGCCGGACTGCCGGGTAGAGACGTGGGACGGTCTCGATGTTGTGGTTAAAAGTGTCGGGTGTAGCATCGATGAGCGTTTGTATCGCCTCGCGGTCGCCCTTGAAGTCCGGGGTGAGGACCTCGACGGCGCAGCCGGGGACTCGAGCCCGTATCTCCCGGATCGTCTCGGCAAATATGGAAGCCCCGCCGTCCTTGAGCTCGTCACGATTCACCGAGGTGACGACGGCGTGCTTCAGGCCCATCCTCTTTGCAGCTTCGGCAACGCGGTAGGGCTCATCGAGGTCGAGCTCGGTCGGCCTGCCCGTCAACACGTTGCAGAAGCCGCAGGAGCGGGTGCAGATGTTGCCCAGGATCATGAAGGTAGCGGTGCGGTTGTTCCAGCACTCGCCGATATTCGGGCAGCGGGCCTCCTCGCAGACGGTGTGGAGGCTAAGGCCGCGCATGGTCTCCTTGATCTCGCGGTACCCCTCACCTCCCGGCACCCTGGCTTTCAGCCACTCGGGGCGTCCGCGGGAGCCTTTCTCGCGCCGTTGCATCGGCACATACTGGGTCGGCACCCCGTCCGGCGGCGGGGCCACAGGCCGGTCCTCCCAACGATGCCGCACCTCAAAGGTCTGTGCCCCATTCTCCAACACCTTGAGCGAGATCTGTCTGCGAGCCACTGTTCTCCTTCTCTCTCGCGTCCGCCGCTGTATAGTACCGCACCCGAGAGGACCATACCGTGTTATCTATCTCCGAGATGGGTAGCCTAGTATCCGGTCGAGACACCCGGTATTGCAAGAGACTCTTGCAATACCGGGCAAGCGGAGAGGAAAGGAGACGAGTTCATGAACGGACAGCAATACCACGCGGGGGAAACTATAGAAGCCACGTTCGATTTCCTGTACGGAGACAGAGCAAAAAGCGTTACCGCAACCTTTGCTCACACCGAAGATCCGAGCACAAAGCTCCATCTGTCCGGCACGCCAGAAGAACAGCATGCTACCGAGGGAACAGGATACAGCTACTGGCAGGTGGTTCTTTCGGGCGGCGTCACGGCCGAAAACAAATTAGGTACTTACCGGTGCGAAGGCGTAGAAGCCGAATATCCCGGCGGGCGCAAGGTTGCCTTTGGAGGAGTACCCGATGTTAGCATCGAGATAGCCGAAGAAGAGATACCGCCGCCTGAAATCATCGGAGACTGGGAATGGAAGAAAGAGTCGTAAGCCTACGTTGGGCTACCCGCTTCCAGGTCGAGGTATTCCTCCGGATCTTCCGTTCCCGGCCGTTCGCGAGCCAGGCGCACGTCGCCGTCACCGGGGTGCGCGGCCAACCAGCAATCCGCCGCGGCCCTGGCATTCATTATCTCGGACGGGGTTTGGGCGTTCGCCAGCCGCTTCATAAGCTCCTGACGATGATCCGGCAGCCTGCCTTCTTCTGTTTGTTCTACCTGCTCCTCTTCGTGTCTGGCTTCTTCAAAGTCTTCTGAAATTTCCCGATCTACCCCGGCTATCTTCAGGACCGCGCTCCATGGTAAGAACTGAGGTTCTGAGTCTCTGCGAGATCTCACCTACCCGGTCGAGCGCCCACGCTCCATCGGCTATAGCGAGGACACCGGCACGAGCGTGATCCCCCATCCCTCCCGCGACCTGAACCCGCCATAGGCGAACTCTGCGCCGCCCTGCGAGAACTCCACGAACCTCTCCCTGTCCCGCGGATGGTTCGGGTCGTAAACATAAATCCGCCCCTCCTCGATCCGATAGGGCACGACGGCATGCGCCCGCATGAAGCACGAAAGAAACCTCCGGTTGAGCGCCGGCCCAAAACAGAGAATGTGCGGGTTCGGGCTCGCCCCCACCAGACGGACCCGCCCGAGGACGCTCTCCGGCCTCCCGCCCCCGGAGGCCACCCAGTCCCGCACGGTCGCGAGGACCGCCCGCGGCCGGAACTGCCGAAAGTGGTGCTCCCGGAGCACGGCCAGGAGATCCCGGGTAAGCGGGAGGTCCGCAAGCGGCAGGCGGCGCATGCCCGCTGCGTAAAAACTCAGGAGTGCCGCGGCAGCCATGCCGAAGCAGAGGCCTTTCCCATACACAAAAGCATCGAACCGGCGGAGGAGAGATCCTCCACCGGTTCGGTTTGGGACCCAGCCGACCGGGTTGCGGAAGCCGAAGCCGTCGCGGGCCGGGTCGAATGAATAGCTATCAGCCATCAGCAAGGTCTCGAGAACCGAAAGCCAGCACACGAGGCGATACGGCAAGCGCGAAAGCCACCTACCCGGCACCTCCCGCGCCGCCGGCATCCGCCCACAAGGGAGAAGCTGACTGCTGATAGCTGACTGCTGATAGCTGATAGCTGATAGCTACATATGAATCGCGTGTCCCTCGACCGCCATGGCGGCCTCGCCCATGATCTCGGAGAGGCTCGGGTGGGCGTGGACGGACATCCCTATCTCCTCCGGCGTGCCCTCGACCAGCTTGGCGAAGACGCCCTCGGCGATGAGGTCCGTAACCTTCGGACCTATAGCGTGCATGCCGAGTAAGAGATCGGTCTCCGCATCGGCGACCACCTTCACGAAGCCGTTAGGTTCGCCCTCGATGAGAGCCTTGCCGATGGCTCTGAAGGGGAACTTCGCCTCCTTGACTTCGTAGCCCTCCTCCTCGGCCTGCTCACGAGTCAACCCAAACGAGGCAACCTCCGGACGGCAGAAGGTGACACGTGGGATCAGGTTCTGGTCCAGGGGCATCGGGTCCTCACCGGCCATATGCTCGACGGCAACTATACCCTCGTGCCCTGCTGCGTGGGCCAGCCAGTAGCCGCCTATAACGTCCCCGGCGGCGTAGACGCCATCCTCGGCGGTCCGGTAGAACTCGTCCACCTCGATCTCGCCTCGATCGTTCACCTCGACATTTGTCGCATCGAGGTTCAAGTTCTCTATCACGGTCTTGCGCCCGATGGCGACCAGGATCTGCTCGGCTTCCAGCGTCTCACCATCACTGTCCGTATCGCCGACAGGATCGCTCTCTCCGCCGTAGGTGCTCTCCTTGTCTCCCTGCTTCTCTTCCTGTTCTCCTTGACCGGCTGCGGAGACCTTGATCTTCACCCCGTCGTCCGTCTTCTCGAGGCTTTCAGCGTCGGCCATGGTACTCGTCATGACCCTGATGCCACGGTCCTCGAACCGTTTATTTAACTCGGTCGAGATCTCCGGGTCCTCAGCCGGCAGTAGCCTGTCCAGGACCTCGACTATGGTGACCTCGGTGCCGTAGTCGTTGTACATGCTGGCAAACTCGGTGCCCACAGCCCCGGAGCCCAGGACGATGACCGACTTCGCGTAGTCTTTAGCCGTCACTATGTCGTCGCTTGAGATGACCTTCTCATGGTCTATCTCCAAGCCCGGCAGAGTCCTTACGGCCGAGCCCGTAGCGATAAGAACGCGATCGGCCTCCAGCTCCTGTGTCTCGCCGTCCTCACTCTCTACCTTGATCTTCTTGGGCTCCACGAAGCTGCCTACCCCGGTAAAGACCTGAACCTTGTTCTTCCTCATCAGGCCCTGCACGCCCTTTTGCAGCGTGCCGATGACCCGATCCCTGTATTCGGCGAGCTCCTCGTAGTCGAGCTCGACACTGTCGGCGCTTATCCCAAAATCTTCGCTGTGGTTGAAAGCGTTGAGCAGCTCGGCGGTATGGAGTAGAGCCTTGGTCGGGATGCAGCCCCAGTTCAGGCACGTCCCTCCTAGATTTTCCTCCTTCTCCACGAGCGCCACGCTCATTCCGAGTTGGCTCGCCCGGATCGCGGGGATATACCCCCCGTTCCCGCTGCCGATGATCACGAGGTCAAACTGGTCCGCCACCTTGCTTCTCCTTCCGTAGTGTCTAGCCTAATGTTAACTGTTGTTCCCCCTCGCGCCAGTTCTCACGCTGGCAAGAGGGACAGAAGTGCGTCGGACGCCCCCCAACCTTCTCCCGAACAACCGTGCCCTCGCAGTCCGGGCAGGGTTTGCCGTGCTTCTCGAAGACCCGCAGGTAGTTCTGATGCTCGCCCGGACGGCCAAGCACGTCCTTATACAAGCGTACCGTCGTTCCCCGGTGTTCGACCCCCGCCGCAAGGTTCTCGAGGATCGTCGCGTGGAGCCTGCTCCACTCCTCACTGGAGAGCGTGTTGGCTTTGCGGCGGGGATGCAACCTCGCGTCGTAGAGGATCTCATCCACGTAAATGTTGCCTATGCCTGAGACTACCTTCTGATCCAGCAACAGAGGCTTTATCTGAGCCCTCCGGGAGGAAAGGGTCTCTCGCAAATACTCCGCGCCGTTCTTCCTGAACTCCTCCTCAAATGGCTCCGGCCCGAGAGTGGAAAGCCGTGCCTCTAGCTCCTCCGCGTTTAACAGGCGCGCGCGGGTAAATCGCGTCTCGTCCCGCAGGAACAACCTCCTGTCCCCATCCAGGTAGAGCACGAGCATGAGAGCGGTGCGCGGCTCCTCGACAGGCGGCACGAGGAGGAGCTGGCCCCCAATCTTTAACTGGAAGACCAGAGAATCCTCGCTGTCCAACTCCACGATGAGGTGCTTGGCCCGCCGGCGAGCCCCCGTTATTCGAACGCCCTCCAGCCTCCGGGCGAACTCCTCGGACGAGGGTTGCTCGACGAGGCCAGGATCGAGAACCTCCACCTTCTCGATCCGGGACCCCACAACCAGCTCGCGCAGGTCCTCCTTTATGGTCTCGACCTCAGGTAGCTCAGGCATCTACGGAGCCGTGATACGGGCGGGGCTGTACGTGAGCGGGGCAGGCTCCCTATAGACGGCCTTGTAGAGCCCGTCTAGCATAACAAAGCGGGCATCGAGGGAGCGCATGGCGCCCTCGCGCACCTTCTTCTGGCCCTCTTCGTCTTCGGCGTAGGGAGCGACGGCGTGCATCATGATGCGGGCGTGGGTGACGTCCATCGTAACGTGGCTGGTGAAGATCTCCAGGGCCCCGTCCGGCAGGTCGGTCGCCTTCTTCAAACCCTCGGTGAGGCGCACGTAGATCGGGGGGATAGGCCACTCGCTCGCCGGTCCCATCGCCCCAAGGCCGAGCCGCACATCCGGGTTGCGCGTTAGCTCGCGGTGGGCACTTATATACAACTGTATCTCCGGGATTGTCGGCGGGGCCTCCCACTCCCCCTCGGTGAGGCCCAGGGCAGCGAGGAAGCGCCTGTATAGTGCGGGATGGGTCTCGTCGGGGTCCAGGCGTCCGTACTCGTCGAAAAGGATCTCGGCAAGCGCGAGCTGGAGCTTCTCGTCGTGGCCGCAGTTAGAGATCAAAGCCGCAAGGTACAGACGGCTCACCCGGACGTGGCGGTAGTACTGGATAGCGAACGCCCTCACCCCATCCTCGCTCGCGTCTCCCTCTCCAAACCGCTCCAGGAAAGGATGTACCAGCGCCGGATGCCCGATGACCTCCCGTTTCAGTTGTCCCAGAAACTCTCCGGAATCCACGAAACCTCCTACCAGTTGCCCGTCACGTTAAGTTTACCGCCTACCGCGACCAGCGCTCGTTTCTATTACGTCAATTCTCTGATTTGCAGGGAATTTTGCAATGAGAATTCCCGATAGTGCGGTATAATTCGTATATGACAGAGGCTAAATACAGCAATAGGCAGGATTGGTTGAGCATCCCGCGGAGGCGGGAGGAGGAGAGGCTCGATCCGCACGTTTACAAGCGCGGCTTGAATGGGCTGACGGTCGAGGAGGCTGTCAGGCGGGCGTATCCGCGGGTAATGGGGATACTCGCCAGGAGCGGCGAGGAGTACTCGGAGTTCGAGGGACAGCTTGTGCGGCAGACGATAAGGGCGTGTCTGATCTCGCAGGTGAGTCGGGCGAACCTCTACCGCATCGCAGGCATCCTGGTCGCCGACAGACGTGACGAGGGTGCCCACCTCGGACGCTCGCTCGCCCTCGCCTACGTCTCCGCCCTCCGGGAGGCTTTTTTGCCAGATCTCTCTGTCGGGGAGCGGGTTGTCTCGCCTTTAGGTCACGGCGAGGTGCGCTACGTCTCAAGGGACGGAGGAAATGCCGTCGTGAAGCTCGACGGAGGAGCCGGGAGTGAGGTCTGGCTGCCGAGCGTCCACCTCCTTCGGCTCGATCTCGAAGACGATCCCGTACAACGTGCTTCCTAGTAGGAAGGGATGAAGAACTAACACCGAACTCTTCACCCTTGGAGCAGTCTTCGTCTAGTGGGTGGCGATGGTCTACTGCCACGAGCAGGAGCTAGACATCAACCTCGGACTAAAAGCCTTAGAGCTGCTTGAGAATTATGACCAAGCGCCAACTAGCCGGGGGAATAATCGTGGGAATCGCCCCCGAACAGCTTTGGCACCAGGAGCACCGCATCCCTTCTCACGAGAACCTTTGTGTCCGCCAGGGCTGAGGTGGTTGTGCAGCTACTGCTCCGTGGGTCCCCGGACCGCTTCGAGCAGGCGCATAACCTCCTCGTCCGGGACCTGTTCGAAGTTCCGGTACCAGATGCCGACGGCTTCAAGATTGGCGGGGGCGAGAAGGCAGATCAGGTCGTCGGCTTCGGGACGGAGCAGTTCGGCTGTCTGCGGCGCGCAGACGGGGACAGCGAGGACGAGCCGCCGGGGTTTGAGACGGCGAAGGGATAGGAGCGCCGCGCGGGCCGTCACGCCGGTGGCGAGGCCGTCGTCAACGAGGATGGCCGTACGTCCGTCCAGGTCCGGGTATGGGCGGTCGCCTCGGAACAGCCGCAGGCGACGCGCGACCTCCTCGGACTCTCTGGCGGAGATCCAATCAAGGTACTCCTCTTCGATACCTAAAGCCCTTACGGCGCGTTCGTTGATCACCCGCACCCCACCGGAGGCAACGGCGCCGATGCCGAACTCAGGCTGGCCCGGAGCCCCGAGCTTGCGCGAGACGACAACCTCCAGCGGCGCGCCCAGAGAGCGCGAGACCTCGACTCCTACCGGGACCCCGCCCCTCGGCAGCGCGAACACTACGGGGCGCTCCTCCGCGTAGCGCGCCAGCTGCCTGGCCAGCTGCCGTCCGGCGTCCCTACGATCCTCAAAAATCATCTCCTCACGCGACATGCTTGACCCTCCCTTCGCGCGAGTAATAATAATGAACACCAGCCTCGGCTGCTGCACGGCGTCGGACGCCTACGGTCGCGCCGCTGGTTGCCGGAGCGACAACGTGGGAATATAGCCGCCGCTGCGTTCTACGCTCTCAAGCGCCCAGAAAAGGGCCCGAAGGAGGAGAGATGACGGAGAAAAGAGAGATTCTTCCACCTCGGGGCAAGCTGGGGGTGCTGATGCCAGGGATGGGGGCGGTGACTACGACCTTCGTCGCAGGCGTCGAGCTCGTAAAGAAGGGTCTCGCCGAGCCGATAGGCTCCTTGACCCAACTCGGGACGGTCCGTCTGGGCAAGCGCACCGAGAACCGAGTTCCCAAGATAAAAGACTTCGTCCCCCTGGCCGGGATGGAAGAGCTGGTCTTCGGCGGCTGGGACGCCTTCCCCGACGACGCCTACGAGGCAGCCGCCCAAGCCGGGGTCCTAGAAAAGGGGCACCTCAACACCGTCCGGGACGAGCTCAAGGAGGTAAAGCCCTTTCCGGCGGTTTTCGACCCCCGTTACGTCGCCAGGATCGAAGCCACCCACAAGAAGGAGTACGGCTCTTTGCGCGAGGCCGCAGAGCGGGTGCGTGACGACATCCGCGCCTTCAAAGAGAAACACGGCCTCGAGAGGGTGGTGATGGTCAACTGCTCTTCGACGGAGGCGTACCTGCAACCTCAGGAGGCACACTTCTCTTTGGAGGGCTTGGAGAAGGCGCTCGATCGTTCGGACCCTTCGATCTCACCTTCGATGATCTACGCCTACGCCGCCATCCAGGAGGGTGTCCCCTATGCTAACGGCGCTCCGAGCCTGGCAGTTGATATCCCGGCCCTCGTGCAGCTGGCAAACGAGCGTGACGTCCCTGTGGCCGGCAAGGACTTCAAGACTGGCCAGACACTGATGAAGACGATTGTGGCACCGGGCCTCAAAGCCAGGATGCTGGGCCTGAAGGGCTGGTACTCTACGAACATCCTGGGCAATAGAGACGGGGAGGTCCTCGACGATGAGAAGAGCCTGAAGAGCAAGGAGGTCAGTAAGCTCTCGGTCTTGGAGCATATCCTACAGCCCGAGGTGTACCCCGGCCTCTATGGAGACATCTCGCACGTAGTGAAGATCAACTACTACCCTCCCCGCGGCGATGCCAAGGAAGGCTGGGACAACATAGACGTCTTCGGCTGGCTGGGCTACCCCATGCAGATAAAGATAAACTTCCTCGCTCGAGATTCGATCCTCGCCGCTCCGATAGTGTTGGACCTGGTGCTGTTCTTGGACCTGGCCCAAAGAGCAGGCATGGGAGGAATACAGGAATGGCTCTCGTTCTACTTCAAGAGCCCGATGACCTTGCCGGAGCTCTACCCCGAGCACGACCTCTTCATCCAGCAGATGAAGCTCAAGAACACGTTGAGGGCGATCATGGGAGAGGACCTCATCACCCACCTCGGCCTCGACTACTATGAGTAGGAGTAAGCTCTCCAGCCCCGAAGGCAGGGCGTCACCGACGGCATCACCGCACAGGATCCAACCGGGCGCTTGGTCTATGCGAACGAAGCCGCCGCCAGGCTCGTTGGCTACCCCTCGGCCCGGGCCTTGCTCGAGGCACCTCTACAGGAGGTGTTGCAAAAGTTCGATATCACAGACGAGTTTGGTCAGCCGTTCCCACTCAGCGACCTTCCGGGACGAAGGGCGTTGCAGGGCGAGCGGAGCCCCGAAACGCTGGTGCGGTTCCGTCAGGTGGAGACCGGCGAGGAGCGGTGGTCGGTGGTAAATGCGACGCCGGTCTTCGATGAGCAGGGGCGGGTCCGCTTGGCGGTCAACCTCTTGCGCGACATCACCGAACATAAGCGGGCGGAGGAAGAGATCCGCAAGCTAAACGAGCAGCTGGAACAGCGCGTCCGGCGGCGTACAGTCCAGCTCGAAACCTTCAACCGCGAATTCGAGGCCTTCTCCTACTCGGTCTCCCACGACCTGAGGGCGCCCTTAAGAAGCATCGACGGCTTCTCCCAGATACTTTTCCTCGAGGACCATGCAGAGGAGCTCGACGAGGACGGCAAGGACTACCTGGAGCGGGTCAGGGCCGCAAGCCAGCGCATGGCGCAACTCATCGACGATCTGCTGAACCTGTCCCGTCTGGTACGCAGCGAGATGCGCCATGAGAAGGTCGACCTGAGCACTCTGGTCGAAGGCCTTGCAGAGGAGCTCAAGCAGTCCGAGCCGAGACGACCGGTAGAGTTCATCATAGAGGGAGGGCTGGTCGTGGAAGGGGACAGGAGGTTGCTGAGGGTAGCGCTGGAGAACCTGCTGCGCAACGCGTGGAAGTTCACCGGTAAGCAACCACGGGCAAAGATCGAATTCGGCGTTTCGGAGCACGAGGACACCCCGGCGTATTTCGTGCGTGACAATGGCGTAGGGTTCAACATGGCCTACGCCGACAAGCTGTTCGGCGCTTTCCAGCGCCTGCACAGCGTGAACGAATTCGAGGGTACTGGCATAGGGCTAGCCACGGTGCAGCGTATCATTCACCGCCATGGTGGCCTGGTGTGGGCCGAAGGACAAGTGAACCACGGCGCCACATTCTACTTTACGCTCTAACAAGATAGTGGCGACCGAAACCTTGCACAGCCGTTTCGGTTCCTACCCGCTGCCCCAGTCGTACGAGTTCTACTAACAATCTGGAACACTACCTGGGTGCTTCACGTCCGTGTCGGATGGCTCCCCAAGCTTACCGCCGACGAAGGCACCGAATAAATTGACCAGAAACAGGATCAAACCGGCCACCCACGCGGCGCCGATGGGCCCGAAGGCAGCGGGCGGCACGGCTACGCCCTCCGTGAACACTACCCCGATAAGGGAGAGGATTATTCCCACGATAAGGCCAAAGACCGCGGTCAACGCTCCATGCTTCCCTCCTGAGTGGCGCGCGGTTTTGGCGGCCGCATAGCCTCCGATGAGGTACGAGAGGAAGCCTGAGACCGAGGAGATTACCACCACCGTGGCCGTGAACTCTCCGCGCTCGACCGGCAGCTCGGTGAGTAGCCTGTACATCTGCCTCAAGATGGTGCTGATCACGATTCCTGTGAAAACCGCCACCACCCAGCCTAAAGCCACCGCCCCCCAGCAGATGCCCTTGACACCGTTTGTGGCGCCCACCTTCCTGCTGCTCATCGAGAAACCTTCTTTCCTCTAGCGCTTGTTCTCACACCCCGCGACCATTGTTTTCACCCACCGTTAAGCGCCTGCTAGCCGCTGTTAGCTTCCGGCAAAGATGCCGTTAAGGTATCTTTACACATCATCGGAGTACCCTGAAAGGCCCCGGAGGGGCTGTTGTTAGCTCACGCTACAGCCTCCAAAGGTTCTGCCCGGGAGCCGCTTGCTTCTTCCTGGATCAGGTCCTCGAACGGCAACCCTGGCCGCGCTACCTTTTGGCGATGCTCACGACGAACCTGAGGTTCTTCTCGATAAAGCGAGCGCGGACCTTTCTGTCGTCAGCCCGTACTGCCCTGAAGGGTCCACCTCTTCTTCGTGGGTCAGCCCGTACCGGCCTATGCGGGCCGGGTACGCTCTCAGGAGATCCGCGTTCGTGCAGTTATCGCCATCCCGCCTCCTTCGAGGCCCTCACTCTTTGCCCGGCTCTTCCGGGTCGCCGAAAATATTTCTCATAGGCATCCGCCAGCTATCCGCAAGGTTTGGTTAGGCATGTGTAAAGGTTCGGTTAACGCAAGTTCATCGAGCATTGGAGGCTTAAGCACACCAGGTACAATTAGTTTTCATGAACTTCAGATTTCGGGTCTGGATACCGCTGTTGGCAGTGCTACTGGTGCTGCTCTCCATAGCGACGCTCCTTCTCTACGTGCTCCCCGCAGCCAGGGCCCGTCTCGGGAAATACGTCGAGGATCAGGCCTTTGCCCAGGCGGCTGCGGCTGCGAACGCCGTGACAGATTCGGAGGGAACCGACCTGCAAAGTCAGCTAGACCTTGCAGCCGAGACAGGAGGCGGAGAGTTACTGGTCGTCGACCGGCAAGGCAACGTCGCGGCGCAGGCCGGCGAGAGCCTGCTCTCTCCCCCGCCGGAGGAGGTTCTCCAAAGCGCCGCCAACGGGGAGCGGATGAATGAGGCGATCGGAAAACAGAGGGTGGTGGTACCGTTCATCCGTAATGGAAGCCTTGAGGGAGGGGTCGTCTTCGCCCCCGGAGAAGGTGAGAACCTCCTCTACCAGCTCTTCCTTCGCAGCGGCATCGAGGCCGCAGCCGTCGCCTCCGTCCTGGGCGGCGGTCTCGCGCTTCTGCTCGCTACTCTGCTGAGCCGGCGGGTCG
>JAWWQA010000202.1:0-5187 GCA_033854695.1 Rubrobacteraceae bacterium | reverse complement strand
GGCAGAGCATTCGGCTGTTAACCGAAGGGTTGTAGGTTCGAGTCCTACCAGGGGAGCTCGGCGCGGTGCGGTAGCGCGTCCCCTGGCTCTTGGCCACGACCGCCCGCGAGCCGTCCGCCGGGCCCATAGCTCAGTTGGTTAGAGCATCCGACTCATAATCGGACGGTCCCAGGTTCGAGTCCTGGTGGGCCCACTCCTCTTGATCACCACCAAACCAGACCTGTCGCACATGTATCTGCGCTCGCCCGCATAAATCCTCCACCCATTTTGCGACAACGCAATATGTAGATCTCTCAGTGTCCACGTTCCCACATGTGCCACACACGAGTCCTGCTTGGACGCGCTCTCTCATAGACTATGCAGAGAGGGTTCGTCAGACGTTTTGGAATATATAAAAGGGACTCCTAATCCCTGGGGGGGAGGGATAAGAGGCCGAAAACAAGCTATTTTCATATTAAGAAGAGCTAAACCGGCGCACTGATTTGCGCATTTTCCGTGCATATGCAAGAATTTCCTGTGACGTGGGTCAAAGTGGGACGTAGTGGGAGGACGAAGCCCTGGCCCTTCTTGGAGAGTACGAGCACACCCTGGACGAGAAAGGGCGGTTGACTCTCCCCTCCCGGCTCCGGTCCTATTTCGAGGGGGGCATCGTGATCACCAAGGGGGTTGACCGGTGTTTGTTTGCGTTTCCGCCTGAGGAATGGGCGGTGTTCAAGGCGAACATCAAGGCCAACGCGGACCTTTCGGCCAAGGGGCGACAGCTAAGCCGAATGTTCTTCTCCATGGCCTTTGAGGCGACGCTCGATAGACAGGGGCGTGTTTTGATCCCGCCGAAGCTCGCCGGGTATGCGGGTTTGAGCCGCGAAGTCACGGTGGCGGGAGTGGATGACCGATTGGAGATATGGGACACCGAAGAATGGAACCGCTACGTCACCGGCGCCGACGAGTCCTTTGCGGACATCATCGAGGAGTTCGCCGGGAGGGACTTCGGGGTTTAATGACGACCGGACACTACCCGGTGATGCTAGAAGAAAGTGTGGAAGCACTCGCTCTCCGGGGCAACGAGAAGGTTGTGGACGCAACGTTCGGCGGCGGGGGGCACGCCCGACGCATACTCCAGGAACTAGGTCCCGCAGGGAGGGTCGTCGGAATAGACCTTGACCCCGGAGCAGCGGTGAGGGGCAAGAGACGCGCTGAGGAGGATGAGCGCTTTACGTTCAGGTCCGGCGCTTTTGACGAGGTTCTGGTGGACCTGGTAGAGGAAGGCGTGGAGGTGAAGGGGATCCTCTTCGATCTTGGCCTCTCCAGCTATCAGATAGACGAGGCCACGCGGGGTTTCAGTTACGTCCAGGAGGGACCGCTGGACATGCGGATGGACCCGGGGCGCGGAGAGTCGGCGGCCGACTTCTTGAACGATGCCGAGCCGGCGGAGATCATCGATGTGCTCGTCCGGTACGGGGACGTTCCACGCAGCGAGGCCCGGCGGGTGGCGAGGGAGGTCGCCCGGAGGCGTCCGCTCGGAACGACCCGGGAGCTCTCGGAGGCAGTACGGGGGGCGGTTGGCTGGAAAGAGAGGGGCGGCAATCCGGCGAAGAGGGTCTTCCAGGCCGTGCGTGTCTACGTCAACGACGAGCTGGCCCGTCTCGGGCGAGCCCTGGACGCTGCGGAGAGGCTTCTCGTGCCGGAGGGGCGGCTCGTAGCGATCACGTTTCACTCCGGAGAGGACCGCATAGTGAAGCGCTTCATCTCCGAGCGCGTAGGACGCTGCGTCTGCCCGCCAGAGCTCCCGGTATGCTCGTGTGGAGCACGTCCCATTTTCCGCAAAGGCGTCGTTTGGAGGCCTTCGGCGCGGGAGATCGAAGAAAACCCGCGCAGTGCGTCGGCGCGCTTGCGCTCCGCTGTGCGCACCTCAGAGCCGCGCGAGGCGGCTGGCCTGTCACAGGTGACCTCGTAGTGGTCGCGCCACAGCGCAGGCCGCGGTACCGGACGTTCGCGGAACGGCCCGTTCGGAGGCTGCCGGAGGGAGCGACGAGACATGCGCCGGGACGGGACTGGAAGAGTGGAGTGCAGCGCGGGCGTACTTTCGTGATGCTGGTGGTGGTGCCGGTGCTGTTGATGCTGGGGAGCGTCTACTTGCACACCATGGCGGTTGGACTCAAAGGAGAGTCAGTTCGGCTCGAGGAGGAGAAGACCAAGACCGAGGGTGACGGAGAGCGGCTCGATGTACAGCTCACGAAGCTTTCAGAGCCGGGAAGGATCCGGGATCTAGCCAGGAAGTACCTGCAGATGCGGGATCCGGGCAGCCAAGATCTTGAGACCTACGACGGGAGTTATGGGGAGGATGTAGTAGATGGCGGGGGAGAGAAGAACGAAGGGAAGAGCGAATGACACCTCGGAGCGCGCCCCTCGTGGTGGAACAGCCCGTTCCACCACGAGGCGGCATGGGAAACAGAAAGCGAAGGTCATACCGCTTCCTCAGGGGCGGCGGCCGAGACGTTCGGGGGGGTCTCCTCAGCGGGGGAAGACGCGGAGAGTGGTTGGGCATGGGAGGCTCCGGCTGGTCGTGGGGGTGGTTGCGATAGTCTGCATCTCTTTAGGAGCGCGAGCCGTGCAGTTGAGCGTCGCGGACGACCAGCGCTACCAGGCATTCGCCACCGAGGCGTACGCCGCCGAGCAGGGGACAGGGGGGAAGAGCGAGACAGGGCGGGGCACCATAGTCTCCGCCGATGGCCTACGCCTCGCGATGAGTCTCGACGCCGGTAAGGTAATCGCCACTCCGTACCAGATCGAGGATCCGAAGGCGACTGCCGAAGCGCTGGCCGGGGTCCTCGACTCGGAGGCAGGTGATGTCGCCGAGATCGAGAAGAAGCTCACGGAGAAGAACGATGACGGCGCCCCCGGCGGCTACAGCGTCGTGGCCGAGGGGATCGAACCGGAGAAGGCGCGCGAGGTACGGAAGCTTGGCTTGCCAGGCGTCTCCGTGGCGCCGGATCAGGTTCGAGTCTACCCAAGCGGGCCGCTCGCCAGCCAGCTTGTAGGGTACCTCGGGACCGACAAAGCCTACGGAGGGGTCGAAGCTCGCTATGACGAGGACCTCAAGAGCGGACAAGAAGTGAGCCTTACCCTGGACACCGCGGTTCAGGAGGAGCTCGAGAGTGCACTCACCGAGGCTACGAAAAAGTACGAAGGTAAGAGTGCCCTGGGACTCGTTATGCGGGCCAAGGACGGGGCGATCATCGCACTAGCTCACACGCCAGGCTACGACAACAACCATTTCGGGGAGGCTTCAGAGGAGGTTAAGCGCGACCGGGTTCTCACCGACCCGTTCGAACCAGGCTCGACGTTCAAACCCTTCACGATGGCAGCGGCGCTCGAAGAAAGGGCCATCTCCGAGGACAGTTCGTTCGTGGTGGCAGATTCAATCCCGGTGGCCGATACCGTGATCCACGACTCCGAGCCGCACGAGACCGAGATACTGACGCCCGCGGGCATCCTCCAGCATTCGAGGAACGTGGGCACGATCCAGGTTGCTCAGGCCCTGGGCGGCGAGAGACTTGTCGAGTACATAAAGCGCTTCGGGTTCGGGGAGGGGACCGGAGTAGACTTGTGGGGCGAGAATGTAGGTGTAGTGCCGCCCTTCGAGGAGTGGAGCGGCTCCTCGATCGGCAACATCCCAATCGGTCAGGGCCTTACCGTCACCCCGCTACAGCTCGTGGCGGGCTATGCCTCACTTGCCAACGGCGGGCTTCAGGTGACGCCCTACGTGGCCGAGGCGTCTGCCCCGGAGGAACCCGGGCGCCGGGTGATTAGCAAGGAAACCTCGTCTATAGTACGCGGGATGCTCCAGAGCGTGGTCGACGAAGGGACAGGCCAGTTCGCCCGAATCCCCGGATACACCGTGGCCGGCAAGACCGGGACCGCGCAGAAGGTTGACCCGGAGACGGGGCGCTACGGCGATGAGTTCGTCACCTCCTTCATAGGCTTCGTCCCTGCCCAAAACCCCGAGTACGTAGCCTTAATAACGGTTGACGAACCGCAGAAAGAGATCTGGGGCGAAGTTGTCGCTGCTCCCGCTTTCCAGAAGGTGATGAGTTTCACTCTGGGCCACTTCAACGTTCTCCCCGACCGCGAAAGCTCGAAGAACGATGCCCCGCCCCCCGATCTAGTTCTCCGCCCGGGTACCGTGAAGACGAGGGGATGGGGCCCGTGAAGCCCGCTACTCTAGAAACGGTGGCAGAGGCCGTCGGCGGCACTTTAGTTGGCGGTGACGCGACGGCCTTGGTGTCGGGAGCGTCGGTCGACTCGCGATCCGTGCGCGGCGGGGATCTATTCTTCGCGCTCCGTGGTCGGGTGGACGGTGCGGACTTCGCGCCGGAGGCGCACCTCCGGGGAGCGGTCGCGGTGGTGGCTACGAGACTGCTCTCTGTCCCGACCGTGCTGGTCGAAGACCCGCTTACGGCGCTGCAGCAACTCGCCCGCTGGAGCCTGGGCAGGATGATATCCCCGACCATCGTTGGGATAACGGGCACTGTGGGTAAGACTACGGTCAAGGACGCTATGGAGGCCATCCTGCGGTCAGCCGGTCGCCGGGTCTCGGCGACGGTAGGAAACTTCAACAATGAGATAGGATTACCTCTCACGGTCCTCGCCGCCGGCGAGAGGACGGAGGTTCTGGTTTTGGAGATGGGTGCGACACACAAGGGCGACATTGCCCATCTCTGCCACCTCGCTCCGCCTGAGATAGGTGTTCTCACCGCCGTGTCGCCGGTCCACCTGGACTCCTTCGGGAGCCTAGAAGACCTGGTTGCCACGAAGGGCGAGCTGGCTTTGGCACTCCCGGAAACCGGCACTCTCGTCTTTCCCGTGAATGCACCCAAGGCTGCTACGGGAGCGGGGCGTACCTTCGCGCGATGCATCACCTTCGGCCGTGGACCCGAAGCTGACCTTTACGCTACGGAAATCTCGGAACTGGAGAGCGGACTCTCCTTTAACCTGCACGTCAGAAACGGGACAGAGGAGCGTATGGTCGAGGTGAAGACCCCGGTTTTCGGAACGCACCTGGTCGAGCCCCTCCTTGCGGCGATCGGAGGTGCGCTAGCTGTTGGCTTAAGTCCAGAGGAGTGCGCTCGGGGGCTCGTCAGGTTGCGGCGGACGGGGCTGCGGGGGGAGGTGTACCGTCTGCGGGAT
>JAWWQA010000201.1:0-8907 GCA_033854695.1 Rubrobacteraceae bacterium | reverse complement strand
GACGTCTCCGCCGTGCTTTTGACCCACGGCCACGCGGACCATACCTCCGGCATCCGTTCTCTCCTTCGCGAGCGCGAGGTGCCACTCTACGCGGCGCCCGGAGTCGCGGAAGCCGTCGGAGCCGCGGCGGTTAATACCGGAGATTCCTTGGACTTTGGCGGCGTCTCGGCGACCTTCTTCGAGGTGCCGCACGATGCTCCGACCTATGGTCTGCGCGTCTCTGATGGGGAGTGGGTGAGCGCCCTAGTAACCGACCTGGGCGAGGTGGGCCCTGAGACCTTGCGCTTTCTGCGCGGAACAGATGCATTGGTCCTCGAAGCCAACCACGACCCCGAGTGGCTTCGACGCGGGCCCTACTCAGCGAACCTCAAGCGACGCGTCGCCTCTCCGCGTGGCCACCTCTCGAACCATCAGGCTGCCGAAACGGCGTGCGCTTTAGCTCCGCATGGCCTCAAAGACCTCGTGCTCGCCCACCTTTCGAAGACTAACAACTCGCCCGCTCGGGCGTGCGGCACGGTGCGTAAGGCGCTAACTGGGTCCGGATACACCGGTGTCAGAGTCCGGGCCGCCATCGCTGGCCATCCTACGCCCTGGATCGAGGTAGGAGAGCCGATTGAGAGTCGGGAGTACGCCTATCGCTACGGTGACCAGGCTGGAGCTGCGGCCCGGCTCTTCGATGTGGAGTAGGAGATTCGACGATGATCCGGCGCGCCACCGTAGTCGCGGTAGGCACTCTTAAGGGGTGGACTGATGAGGGCTGCCGGGACTATCTCAAGAGGCTCCGACGGTATTTTCAGGTCGAGATTATCGAGGTTCGGGAGGAGGATCTGAACCGGCACACATCCGAGGAGGTGCTGGTCGCCGAGGCGAAGAGGCTGCTCGGACGGATTCCCGCGGGGGCGCACGTGATCGCTCTGGACCGGGAGAAGGGCGAGCCGCTCTCCTCGGAGAAGCTGGAGCGGCGGTTGGATTCCCTGGGTCTCTCAGGGCGGAGCCATGTAGCTTTCGTCCTCGGCGGACCACTTGGGCTCTCCCCAGAGGTACTGGCGCGGGCGGACGCCCTGGTCTCTTTCGGCCCCATTACCCTGCCGCATGCACTGGCGCGGGTGGTCCTCTTAGAGCAGCTCTACCGCGCGGCGAAGATAAACCGGGGTGAGAAGTATCATTATTAGCCGTCAGCTCTCAGCCATCAGCTTTCAGCTTTTGGCTGATTATGGAGCACCGGCGGCGGGACGTGCGCAACTAGAGGTGCAGAGCGCACCTTTTGCACAAAGAGAACATCAATATGTGTTGTATCGTCTGCGATCGGGCGCTGCTCGGCTCATCTTCCGGCTGACGGCTGATAGCTGATTGCTCCGCGAAGCGGTAACATACGCTTATGCGGGTGCAACTGGACAGGTTCGAGGACAATGGCATGGCTGTATTGCTGCCTTACCCGGAGGGGAGGCGAAGCTTTGACGTACCGCGGGAGATGTTGCCAGAGGGCGCACGGGCCGGAGACGTGTTTGAGGTGAGCTTCACACACGACCGGCGGGAGACCGAGCGAATGGCGGCTGAGAACAGGCGGCTGATGGAAGAGCTTCTGGGGCGGGATGGCTAGGTCGGGCTTAGAGGAGAGGATGGCCGGTGCCCTGCGAGAGGCGGTCCGGCAGGCGTACGGTATAGAGCTAAACGGCGTCCACGTCGAGCGGCCGAACGAGGCGGCGCACGGCGACTTTGCCACGAACGTGGCCCTGGCCAACGCCAGGCTGTTCAAGCGCAATCCGCGAGAGGTAGCGCAGAACATCGTCGCCTCGTTTGAGGCGCCGTTCGTCGAGAGCGTCGAGGTTGCGGGGCCGGGGTTTATTAACTTCCGGCTCTCTTCCGGGGCTTTAGCTGAGGAGCTAGAGGCGTTGCTCGCGGCGGGAGAGAGTTATGGGAGGCAGGAGCCTTCGGGGGATCCGATCTTGCTCGAGTACGTGAGCGTCAATCCTACGGGGCCGATGACGGTGGCGCACGGCCGGCACGCGGCGTACGGTGACTCTCTGGCGAGGATAATGGAGTATGCGGGCCGCAGGGTCTCCAGAGAGTACTACTTCAACGATGGGGGGAACCAGATCCGGCTCCTCGGTGAGTCCGTCGCCGCCCGATACGCTGAATTCTTTGGCCACGAGTGGCCCGTCTCTGACGCTGCGGCTCTCTATCGTGGTGAGTACATTCGCGAGATCGCCGAAGCCTTGAGGGAGAGGGATGGCGACCGGCTCATGAACACAGCTCCTGCAGAGGCTTTGCCGGAGATCATGGCCTTCGCAACCGCCTGGTGCATGGAAGACATCAAAGCAACACTCCAACGCGCCCGGGTGCGTTTCGACGGCTACTTTAACGAGAAGAGCCTCTACGAGACCGGCGCCGTAGAGGAATGTATCGAGGAGCTGAAGAAGAGCGGCCAGGTTTATGAGAGCGAGGGCGCTCTGTGGCTCGCCTCGTCGAGGTTCGGGGACGACAAGGACCGGGTCCTGGTAAAGAAGGATGGCTCCTATACCTACGTCGCTCCGGATATCGCCTACCATCGAGATAAGTGGAACCGCGGTTTCAAAATTGCGATCGACGTATGGGGCGCGGACCACGCGGGCTACGGACCGCGTCTTAGGGCCGGACTCGTGGCACTGGGGCTACCGGAGGACTTCCTGGACGTGGAGCTTGTGCGGCTTGTAAAGCTAATGTGGGGCGGGGAGCAGGTCAAGGTCAGCAAGCGGGCCGGAAACTTTGTCACCTTCGACGAGCTGTTGGACGAGGTGGGGGAGGACGTGGCGCGGTACTTCTATGTGCGCTCCTCGCACCGGACGGAGATGAACTTCGATCTATCCGTAGCCATACAACAGTCCGACGAGAATCCGGTCTACTATGTGCAGTACGCACACGCCCGCATCGCGAGCATCTTTCGCCGGGCCGGGCTGCGACCTGAGGACGTGAGCGACGTGCCCTCTGGCGACTTCGCATCGGAGGAGCGGGTGCTCTTGCTGGAGCTCTTAGACTTCCCGCGTGTGGTCTGGAACGCCGCCGCGCGAAGGGAGGTTCACCCCTTGCCGGCCTACCTCGAGACCCTGGCGACGCGTTTTCACAGGTTCTACACCGTGCACCAGGTCCTGGTGGAGGATGAGGACTTGCGGGGGCGCAGGCTCACCCTGTGTGCCGCGACTAAGAACGTGCTCCGTATCGGTCTGGGACTCTTGGGGGTAAACGCGCCCGAGAAGATGTGAGCGGGTGCTCAGGTACACTCTCCCGCACTTTGCCACCCTCCATGTCGAAGCTACCGCTTTCTGGGTAGTTGAGCCTTTAGACAGATAAACGCATTACAGAACAGACGAGGACAGGTAATACTTTGCTATACTTTGCAAGTACGTTCCACATATCTTCACTTCCGGAGAAGAGCATGAGCAGAGATGGCCGGTTGACCATTTGCCAGATTAGTGATATCCACTGCGGCAGCGCGTACTTCATTCCGGACCTTCTGGAGCGTTCGATCCTCGAGATAAACGATTACGAGCCTACGGCCGTGGTGGTCTCGGGAGATCTCACGGACGCGGGTTATCGCCAGGAGTTCGAGCAGGCGGCCGAGTACGTCGAGCGTTTTCGGTGTGAGAACGTTATGGTCATCCCAGGCAACCACGATTCGAGGAACGTGGGCTACATACACTTCGAGCGGCTCTTCGGCGAGCGCTACTCGGTCATCGAGTTCGAAGAGGCGATCATGGTCGGGGTCGACTCCTCGGAGCCGGACCTTAACGATGGGCGGGTGGGCCGCGAGCATTACGGATTCATTCGGGACTGCTTCGGGAACGCGGGAGATAGGCTCAAGATCTTCGTGGTCCATCATCACCTGATCCCGATCCCCGGCACGGGCCGCGAGCGGAACATCATCTACGATGCGGGCGACGTCCTGGAACTTCTGACGGACATAGACGTGGATTTGGTCCTCTCCGGTCACAAACACGTGCCGTACTCGTGGAGGGTCGAGAATATGTTCATCGTCAACGCCGGGACTGCCTCCACGACGCGCCTTCGAGGCAATACCCGGCCCTGTTACAACATCATCGAGATCGATAACGGCCGCGTCAGGGTATTCCGTAAGTTCCCGTTCAAGGAGCGCGAGCTGATCGTAGACTTCGACTCCGAGACCCGCGAATACTCGCGCTTCGAAGAGAGGATAGATTCGGAGATAACCGGCTCCCCCTACGGTGGTCCTCTAGGCGACCGCTAACGCCACCTATCGTGCGGGCTCTCTTCCTCATAGACGGCGAGCACTACCCGCCCGTCGTCCTCGACGCCATGAAGAGTGTGGAGGAGTCTCTGGGGCTTGAGGGCGTGGCCGCCGCATTTCTGGGCGGTACGGAGAAGCTCAAAGAAGGGACCGATTACGGCGTACCGCTCGTGAAGGCTAAAGACCCGGTATCAGCGGTCGAGAGGGCTCTAAAGGAGCACGACGTCGGGGTGGTCGTGGACCTCTCGGACGAGCCGGTCATAGGCTACCGGGAGCGGATGCGTATAGCTTCGCTGGTTCTTGCGGCGGGTGCGCGGTACAGGGGGAGCGACTTCGAGTTGCATGCGCCGGAGTATCACCCTGTCTCGACGAAGCCTTCGCTCGCTGTGATCGGGACCGGTAAAAGGGTAGGAAAGACGGCGATAGCCGGCTACCTGGCCCGACTTCTCTCGAAGAACGGCTTCGAGCCCGGGGTCGTCTCGATGGGACGCGGAGGACCGTCCAAGCCCGAGGTGATAAGGGGCGATGAGATGGAGGTCGGAAGCGCGTACCTCCTCGAGGCCCTCTCCCGCGGGGGGCACGCGGCAAGTGACTGTTACGAGACGGCGGCCCTGAGCCGGGTCGTGACCATAGGCTGTCGCAGGTGCGGCGGAGGGCTCGCGGGCGAGCCGTTCGTCTCGAACGTAGTGGAAGGGGCGAAGCTCGCGAACACGCTCGATACCGGTATCACGGTCTTCGACGGCTCTGGGGCGGCGGTGCCGCCGGTCGCGGTCGGAGGGCGCGTTCTTGTCGCGGGGGCCAATCAGGACCCGGAGTACGTGACTGGGTTCCTGGGAACTTATCGTCTGCTCGTCTCGGACCTCTTGCTGCTCACGATGAGCGAGGAGCCGATGGCGGGTGAGGAGAAGGTGAGGAGCATTGTGGAGTCGGTGCGCGAGGTCAAGCCGGACCTCCAGGTAATACCTACCGTCTTCAGACCGCGCCCCGTAGGTGAGGTGCGGGGCCTGAAGGTGGCGTACGTCTCGACGGCTCCTCGAGCGATCCTGAGCGTACTTTCCCGGTACCTCGAAGAGCGGTACGGCTGCGAGGTGGTCGCGGCGTCGGGGAGCTTGTCGGACCGGGAAGGGCTGGCCCGGGACCTGGAGGGGATGAAGGAATCAGGCGTAGAGGCGTACCTGACGGAGATAAAAGCCGCGGCGGTAGACGTGGTGACGCGTCGTGGGGATGAGGAGGGGAAGCCGATCTTCTACTGCGACAATGATCCCGTTGCCAGGGCCGGCAACGACGGATTGGACGGAGCGCTCCTGGAGCTTGCGGAGAAGGTGGTTGCAGAGTTCGGGGAGAGAGCAGGTGGTCTCCGCGGAGCTGCTGGTGTATAATAACCTCCTACGATGCATCGGCCGCTGGGGTTGACTCCCCAAGTCGTTTCGCACTATCTCGACGGGAATTCCGCATAGGGCTCATGACCGTACCGTGTGTGGGATGCCGGAGGGCGAGGGAGGTTAATGAGCGTCCACCACTATGAGCGTGGCTAGGTTACGCCCTGAGAGCGTGGCCGCTTCGGCTATCGAGTACGCCTCTGTAACCGAGCAGGTCGCCCTCAAGGTGGCACGCCTCGAAGGGTCCGGGACGCCGGAGAAGGCCTACACTCTGGCTACGGAAGTATTCCGTGAGGAGCTCGGAAGGATCGGGTCTCGGGAGAGGCGGCGATCCTGAGGGAGGAGCGACTCGACGAGAAAGGCCAGATGCGTCCCCTCAAGACCAGGCCCGGCATTGTGAGCGTGGGAGATGAAGTAGCTGGCCCTGAACGACCTGATCCGTGGCGAAGACGTGGTCTTCGTGGCGACCGGCATCACACCAGGAGAGACCCTGTACGGGGTCAGGTACTTCCGGGGTGGCGCCCGGACGCACACCGTAGTCATGTCGACCGAGCCCCGTATGGTACGATTTATGGACACCATTCACGCCCTCGAGCCCGATGCCGGGACTCAGGGCTTCCAACTCTAGAGAAATATCAGCGAGAAGCACTTGAGCGAAACATTCGTATTGTGTAAAGAGAGAGGTAGATGAGCATGACGGAGCTTTCCACCCTGGAACGTAAACCTTTGAGCGATCTTCACCAGATCGCCTCGCAGCTCGGCATCGAGCAGTACCGCAAGTACCGCAAGCCCCAGCTGGCCGAGCTGATCTACAAGACCGCGACCGAGCAGGCCGTCGGACAGCAGCAGACGGCCACCAGCGTCGAGACTGCCGCCCCGACCCTCGCCCCGGAGACCGGCACCAACGGCGCCACTACCAACGGCGAAGCCGCAACAGACACGCCCGCGGCTACTGAGACTCACATCGATCCCTTCGGAGAGGCCGACGCGGCCATCGCGGCTCCGGAGGAGGTCGAGCGGCGCCGCCAGGAGCAGCAGCAACAGAGAGGCCGCGACAGGGGCGGCGATCGCCGGGACGGCCGTCGTGATGGACGCCAGGAGAGGGGCGAGCGTCAGGACGGACGCCAGCAGGAGGGGCAGGTCCAGAGCGGCATCCTCGACGTGCTGCCAGACGGGTTCGGTTTCATGAGGACGAACGGTTATAGCCAGGGCAAGGGCGACGTGTACGTCTCGACCTCGCAGATAAAGCGGTTTAACCTCAGGCGAGGCGACCGTGTGGTCGGCCAGATCCGGCCCGCCCGCGACGGTGAGAAGTACCCGGCTCTGGTCAGGATCGAGTCGGTCAACGGCAACGAGCCCCAGAAGGGTCGCTACCGGACCAATTTCGACGACCTTACGCCGCTCTATCCGATGGAGCGCCTGCGCCTCGAGTGGAAGCCAAACGACATAGCTCCGCGTGTCATAGACCTCGTCGCCCCCATAGGTAAGGGCCAGCGTGGCCTCATCGTCTCGCCTCCGAAGGCCGGTAAGACCACGATCCTCAAGCAGATCGCGCAGTCCATCGCGGCGAACTACCCGGAGGTCAAGCTCTTCGTCCTCTTGGCCGACGAGCGGCCGGAAGAGGTCACCGACTGGGAGCGCAGCGTGGAGGAGGCCATGGTCGTCTCCTCGACCTTCGACCAGCCCGCCGACAACCACATCGCGGTAGCGGAGCTCGTCCTGGAGCGCGTCAAGCGGCTGGTTGAGGAGGGCGAGGACGTGGTCGTCTTGCTCGATTCGATCACCCGTCTTGCGCGTGCGTATAACCTCGCGGCTCCGGCCTCGGGACGCATACTCTCCGGTGGCGTTGACTCGGCGGCGTTGTATCCGCCCAAGAAGTTCTTCGGCGCGGCCAGGAACATCGAGAACGGTGGTTCCTTGACGATCATCGCGAGCGCGCTCGTCGAGACGGGAAGCCGGATGGACGAGGTAATCTACGAAGAGTTCAAGGGCACGGGCAACATGGAGATACACCTGGAGCGCAAGCTCGCGAACAAGCGTATCTACCCGGCCATCAACATCGAAGACTCGGGTACCCGCAAGGAGGAGCTCCTCATGGAGTCGGCCGAGGCCCAGAGGGTCTGGCAGATCCGGAGCATTCTTAATGCTTTGGACTCCTCGGCGAAGGTAGAGCTCCTCATCGCCAAGCTCAAGGAGACCCGCACGAACGCCGAGTTCCTCCGCGAGTTGCAGCGAGTCCGTAGTTAGGAGGACGATTCTCTCGAAAGGCGGCCGCCGCTTAGGTAGTCGCCTTTCCACGCCTCTTACATGCGAGATAGAATAAGCGGGTAGAGCTAATAATAGACGGAGGTTTTAGATGAAGACGGGGATACATCCCGAGTACACGACGACGCGCGTGCACTGCACCAGCTGCGGCACCGAGTTCGAGACCCGCTCGACGGCGGGAGACGCTATCACGATTGACATCTGCTCGAACTGCCACCCGTTCTATACGGGCAAGCAGCGCATAGTGGACACCGGCGGTAGGGTGCAGCGGTTCAGGAACCGCCAGGCCCGCCAGAGTAGATAAGTAACCCGCGAGATAGGTGACTAAAGGAAAGAAAATGAGGGTAGGCGGGCAGGCAATAATGGAGGGCGTCTTGATGCGCTCCCCCAACTTCTGGGGGATGGCGGTCAGGACGCCCGCGGGGAGTGTGGACGTTCAGGCGGAGCCGTTCAACTCGATCACCCGAAAGAGCAAACTCTTCAGGCTCCCCATAATCAGGGGTTTCCTCTCGCTTGGCGAGACCCTCTGGCTCGGCATGAAGGCACTCACTCTCTCGACCAACATCGCGCTCGGCGAGGAAGAGGAGCTCTCCAAAAAAGAGATCGTGGCGACCCTTATCTTCGGGCTCGTCTTGGCGTTCGTGCTCTTTCTAGCCGCTCCCGTGCTGGGGACGAAGGGTGTTGGGCTCTTGTTCGGCGGCAGCATCGAAAATCCGATTCTCTTTAACCTCGTCGAGGGAGCGATCCGGATCGGTATCTTTATGCTGTACCTTGTCGGGATCACAGCGCTGAGCAAGGACATCAGGCGCTTCTTTGCCTACCATGGCGCGGAGCACAAGGCCATCAAGGTCTACGAGAGGGGCGAGGAGCTCGTTCCCGAGAACGCTCGTAAGCTCGATACGAGCCACGTCCGCTGTGGTACGAGCTTTATCCTGTACGTGCTCGTCTTGAGCATCCTGGTGTTCAGCCTCCTCCCCATCGACTGGTGGGTCGAGGCAGTCCTGAGCCGCGTCGTGGTTATCC
>JAWWQA010000200.1:0-3372 GCA_033854695.1 Rubrobacteraceae bacterium | reverse complement strand
AGCGCGGCTTGAGGCGCTTGCTCCTCATAGTGGTTGTGGTGGCGGCGCAGACCTCCTTGGGGATAGGAGCGTTCGTAGGCTACAGCTACTGGGAGTATCGAACGTTCTGGGGCGATCCCAACGTTCGTCCATCAGACGTAACGAGCTTCGGCACTGTAGAGACCAAAACCTTCTACTCGGAAGCACTCGACCAGAGTATGGAGTACGAGATCTACTTACCCCCCGGTTACGACGATTTCTGGCACCGGTTTACACGTTACCCGGTTGTCTACCTGTTGCACGGCCGCCCCGGTACTGACGACGATTGGGAGAGCAAAGGGGGGGCGGCAGGTGCGATGGATACTCTGTTGGCCCAGGGGCAGGCGCAGCCCATGATTATAGTGACGCCTACGGGAGACACCTCGCGATGGGGCCCTGAGACCGGATGGGTGGACGCATCCCAAGGAAACTGGGGGACATACCTCACCCAAGACTTGGTGAACGAGATAGATTCTAACTACAGAACCGTTGATTCTGCAGAAGGCCGGGCGATAGCTGGTAACTCAGAGGGTGGGTGGGCTGCAATCAACGTGGGACTAAAGAACCCCTCTGAGTTTGGGGTCCTCGGCAGTTTTTCGGGATACTTCACCGCGGACGATCAGGACAAGAAGGAGCTCTTCGATGGGGATCAGAGCCTGGCGGACGCGAACAGCCCAATGACCTACCTTTCCCAGCTGGAGGGAGAATTGCCAGCGATCTACTTACTGCAGGAGCAGAGCGAGGGCGGACGTTTTCAACAGGACTTCGAGCAAAACCAAGAGTTTGCCCAAGCGTTGGAAGCTCGCAACGCTACCTACGAGTTCGACAATCCTTCAGGTGGGGATCATGACTGGGACTTTTGGCGAGCACGCCTGCCGGACTTTTTGGTCTTCGCCAGTGAGCACCTGAGGTGAGGGAAGTGCTCTCAGGGGCCCAGAAAGGCCCTAATGGTGGTTAGGTCGCACAGAGCTTGAAGGTTCTTAACACCGAGTACGGGAGAGCGAGTGCAGTGGGGTAAGGGGAGATACGTGTAATCATGGCTGACCTGAAGGCCAAGACGGCGCAATTCGTGAGGCAGACTTTGGAGGCACCCACCGATACGTCCGGCGCCGGAAGAACCGCTAGGCACGGGTGGGTAGCTGTCAAGCGAGATGGGCCTGCATGGGTCGTTGCAGGTGCCGCGTTTGTCAACGGTCTTTTAGAGATTCTTCTGATGTTGGTGAGACCCACCATCCCGGATCAGCTGGAGATCTTTGGGCTGCTGCCCTTCGGCCTCCACTACTGGAACCGGTCTCTGAGCCTGATCGTCGGGTTTGCGATGCTTTACCTCTCTTTGAACCTCTTCAGGCGTAAACGGGTAGCGTGGTGGCTCGCGATGGCTGGCTCTGCCGTGGTGGCACTGGTCCACGTCGGGCACGATCGGCCGTGGTACACAGTTGTCGCACCAGCGGTAACACTTGGGCTTCTCCTCCTGTTTCGCGACAGATTTACTGTGCATAGCGAGCCCCGGAGCGTCGTGCGAGGCCTCGGGGTCGCTGCGGTAAGTGTCGTCCTGGTCCTTGCGTACGGGACTGCCGGCTTCTGGCTACTGGACGTACAGGACTTCGGCATCGACTTTAGTTTGTCGAACTCCTTCGCGAGAACACTGCACGTCTACACCTTTATGAGGGACCGTCATCTCGCTCCACGCACCTATCATGCTACCTGGTTTCTGTACTCTCTTCGTCTGGTCGGGCTCATGGCTGGCGGCTTCGCCGCCTACAGCTTGTTCCGCCCCCTGGCGTATCAGCTCCGAACCCTGCCCCACGAGCGCCGGGAAGCGAAAGCCATACTGGAGAGACATGGCACGTCGTCGCTGGACTTCTTCAAGCTCTGGCCGGATAAGTCATACTTCTTCTCGGAGCATCGAAGGTCCTTCATCGCCTACAAACAGTCTGCGAACGTGGCCATCGCTTTGGGCGACCCCATAGGACCCGAGCAGGAGTTAGAAGCCACTACCCGGGCCTTTCTGCGTTACTGCTCCGAAAACGGCTGGGGTGTAGCTTCCCACGAGGTGCTGCCGGAGCTGCTCCCTATGTACCGCCGTCTCGGCATGCAGGTGCTCAAGATCGGCGAGGAAGCAATAGTTGACCTGGAGCACTTCTGCTCGCATACGGCGCAACGCAAGAGCTTCCGCCGTATAAGGCGCAAGTTCGAGAAGGAGGGCTACTGCCTGACCCGGCATTCTCCCCCTCACTCGCGGGGATTGCTGGACGAGGTAGAGGAGATCTCCGAGGAATGGCTCTCGCTCCCGGGACGGCGCGAACGTAGCTTCACTCTGGGCAGCTTCGACCGTGGCTATCTAAACGAGACGCCGCTCTTCGTCATGCGCGATTCCCACAAGCGTCTCCTGGCGTTCGTCAACGAGATCCCCTCCTACCGGAAAGGAGAGGCGACCATAGACCTGATGAGGTACCGGCTGGAGATGCCCAACGGTACCATGGAGTACCTGCTCATGAAATTGATGCTGGCCTTGAGGGGAAAAGGGTATCGCTGGTTCGATCTGGGGCTGGCCCCTTTGGCGGGGGTGGGGGATCGACCCGGGGCTACCCTCCAGGAGCGAGCGCTAAGCCAACTCTTCGAACGCCTCACCCGTTTCTTCTCTTACAAAGGGTTGAGGTTTTACAAGGCCAAGTTCGAGCCAGATTGGGAGGAACGCTTCCTGGTGTACAGTGGAGGACCGCTTGCCCTAGCGAAGGTAGGCGTCTCCCTGACGAGGATTACGGAAGGGTAGGAGATAGCTAACCAGGATCGAGACCTCGTGTTCGTCTCGCAGAAGGGTACACCGGTGAACTAAGAACCTCTGTCATCGCAGCTTCAAGCCCTTCCTGAAGCGTGCGGGGCTGCCGGACATAGTCTTTCACGAACTCCGGCACACGTGCGCTACAATACGCTTTATGAAGGGTCAGCATCCCAAACGGGTATCGAAGCTTCTAGGGCATTCGAGCATCACTATGATGCCGGACAGGTACAGCCATGTCATACCCGGCTTGGGCGGCGATGACGTCATAGAGGATGCCCTGTCGTGAGCTACTGCTGCCCTACTGCTGCCATCGGGATTTCAGTATCTGGTATGATTTCAGAGAAATGCGCCGGTTTGCAGCAGTTTTATCCTATGCGCCCGTAGCTCAGCAGGACAGAGCAGCGGACTTCTAATCCGCGGGTCGCAGGTTCGAATCCTGCCGGGCGCGCCGCTGAAAGTAAGTGTTTTGCAGGCGAATTACAGAGATAAACGAAATGTTAGTCGAGCTGACAAGGCCTTTTGACAGTGACCTGACAGTGACTGGAGAGAAGGCTAGTGGTGCGTCGAGTGAC
>JAWWQA010000199.1:0-3441 GCA_033854695.1 Rubrobacteraceae bacterium | reverse complement strand
CGAGAGCGAGGACCCGCGACAGGGGAGACGGCGGCTTGCTAGCTCCGTAAGCAACAAGCGGTTGTTCAGCATGCACGACGAGAAAGGGGTGCTCAGGTCCCCCGAGGTTCGTCAGGTTCGAGCCGGTGGCCTGAACAAGACCAGCCCGTCTACGGTGAAGAAACCGAGTTTGACCGCCAGGCGCATCGAAGGAGGGTTGGTCTCTTCGGCCGCCCAAACCGGCTCCTTGCCCCTCCGCCTCATCTCGTCGATCATGTACGAGACGCACCGTGCGGCGTAGCCCTGCCGCCTGTAGCGCTCCAGCGTGTCGATCGAGATGTCCCACAAGCCCTCGGTCTGGTCCGACGCGACGCAGAACGAGACCGGGCGCCTCTTGGCCAACGCGGCGGTCGCGGGCGCTTCCTCCCTGCCTACGACGTTCTCCAGGAACGAACGCAAATCCTCGGGGAGGTCGTCGGACACGGCCGCCAGATCCAACGCCCCAAACGGCCTCACTTGGCCCTCCGTGAGCCGCGGGAGCCGGGGAGGGTCGCCCAGCAGGTAGAGCGTCACCCACGTGGCGGTCCAACCCGGCAGGGCGCCGAGGACGTGGGACGCATCTTCCGGGGCGGCCATGACGATCCCCCCGTTCGGGTTGCGCCTCACGGCCTCCTCTATAGCCTCGGAAGCAGGGCGGCCCACGACGATGATGGCCGACTCCTGGCTCTCTTCGAGCTCCCGGACCACGAACTGCCGTTCGGACCCTCCTTCTTCGAGGCCAATGACCTCGCATCGGCCCGAGAGCATCATCGATCTGGCCTCGAGCCACCTGGGGATATCCGGCAAGGTGAGGGCCAGCCGATCCAGGACCGCTCTCATGGAAGGCATGCCTTTCATTTCCGACTATTCACGGGGACGCTCTCCGCATTCTACCCGTAGGGCCTTCTTCGCCTCACGTATCGCATCCTGACGTACCTCCATCGTAGCTCCCATTGCGATTCCTTGATGAGAACTTGTACAATCAACCAGGTGCCCACAAGTGCGCCCATCGAAGCCATCGTAGCAGCGGGGCGTGGTGCAAACATGGCACGGGAGATGAGAGATGGAGCTCCGGTAAGACAAACGTGTGTATCGAGCCTCTGCATGATCCCCTACCACGCCGCGACGAGCGAGGGGCACACGCCAAACGAATCGTGTGCCTGTTCGCGCGAGGCTTTCTTAGACCGCCAGACCCATTAGTGAGCACGTGGATCTTTGCCTCGAGCCCCCTGACCGCCATAACACCCGAACCGAAAGGATGGACCATGCAGAGCTCCGAGACCGATGCCACAAGAGCGCTAGTCGAGCGCCTCTTCGCGGCCTACGAGAAAGGCGACTCACAGCCGTTCTTCGACCATGTAGCCGACGATGTCCACTGGACCGTCACCGGTAAGCACACGCTGTCGGGTGAATATCACAGCAAGCGCGAGTTCCTCGAGGCCACCTTCGAACGCCTGGCTGACGTTCTCAAGCAACCGATTCAGCCCCGCGTGCGGCGGATCATTGCCGAGGGCGACCTGGCCGCCGTGGAGTGGCGCGGTCACGCCACCAGCATCGTCGACAGGCCCTACGATAATGACTATTGCTGGGTCATCCGCGTAGCCGGGGACCGGATCGTCGAGGTGACGGCGTACCTGGACGGCGCGCTCGTGGAAGAGCTCTTCCGTACCACCGAGCGCTAACAAGGGCACCCGGCTATAGGGTCAGGAAACATGACGGACACCAGTAGCCAGCCTCGATCAACGATCTTGAGCAGCCGGGTGAGATACTGCCATGCCTGAGATAGAGACGATCTTCATCCTGATCGCGGCGGTGGCCGCGCTCGCGACCCTCGCCAACAGGATCGGGGTCCCCTACCCGATCCTGCTGGTCCTCGGCGGGCTGGTGCTCGGCTTCGTGCCGGGTCTCCCGCGGATCGAACTCCAGCCGAACGTGGTGTTCTTGCTGTTCCTGCCCCCGCTGCTGTACATCTCGGCGATCTTCACTTCGTGGCGAGACTTCCGGGCGAACCTGCGAAAGATCTCTATGTTGGCCGTGGGTCTCGTACTGGTGACCGTCTGCGCGGTCGCCGCGGTGGCCCACTGGGCGGTGGGGCTCCCCTGGGCCGCGGCCTTCGTCCTCGGCGCCATCGTCTCCCCCACGGACGCCGTCGCTGCTACCGCTATCGCCCAACGCCTCGGCATCCCACGCCGCATAGTCACGATCCTCGAGGGGGAGAGCCTGATCAACGACGCCACGGGTATAGTGGCTTACAGGGTAGCCGTGGCCGCGGTAGTGACGGGAGCGTTCTCGTTGTGGCAGGCAGGCCTGCAATTCGTCATCGGGGCCATCGGAGGGGTGACGGTGGGGCTCGCGGTCGGCTGGCTGGTCGTCTGGGCGCGACGCCACGTCTCCGAAGAACCAAACGTGCAGAACACCATCTCCCTGCTCACGCCCTTCGCAGCCTACCTGCTGGCGGAGGAGCCATCACACTACCTGTGGGGACGGCTCGGTCTCCCGGGAGAGTTCACCTTCTCGGGGGTGCTCGCGGTGGTTACCGCCGGTCTATACCTGGCGCGCCGGGTGCCTTACGTCGTCACGCCCCAGGCCAGGTTGCAGGCTTACGCCTTCTGGGAGCTCGTGATCTTTCTGCTGAACGGCCTGATCTTCGCCCTCATCGGCCTGCAGTTGAGGAGCATAGTCGAACGGTTGTCGGAATCGGAGTATGAGGTAGCTCAGCTCGTACTGTACGCCGGGCTCATCAGCCTGACCGTCGTACTCGTGCGCTTCCTCTGGGTCTTCTCCACAGCGTACTTCCCACGGTGGGAGAGGCGCTCCCTACGCTGGCCCGATCCCCTGCCGTCTCCTCGAGGGGCCACGGTCATATCCTGGACCGGGATGCGCGGCGTGATCTCGCTTGCTGCGGCCCTCTCGTTGCCTCTGAGCGTCGAGGGTGGCGCGCCGTTCCCGGGTCGCGACCTTATCCTCTTTTTGACCTTCGCGGTGATCCTGGCGACGCTCGTCGTGCAGGGGCTCTCCCTGCCCGCCCTCATCCGGGGCCTGGAGGACGACGGACCCGCGGAACAAGAAGAAGTCCAGGGCAGGATAAAGGTCGCTGAGTCGGCGCTCGCACGCCTGGAGGAGCTGGCCGAGGAGGAGTGGGTGCGCGAAGACACGGCCGAGCGCGTGCGCGGACTCTACACCTACCGCCGCAGCCGCTTCGTCGCGCGCTTGGATGGCGACGAGGATGGGCTAGAGGAACGCTCCTCCGCCTACCAGCGTCTATTGAGAGAGCTGCTCCGAGCGCAGCGCCAGACCCTCATCCAACTGCGCAACGGGGGCAGCATCGGTGACGAGGTAATGCACCGGATCGAACACGATCTCGACCTCGAGGAGTCGCGGCTAGAGGTCACGCCCACATAAAGCCCTATGAGCTGAGTTTCC
>JAWWQA010000198.1:0-3564 GCA_033854695.1 Rubrobacteraceae bacterium | reverse complement strand
CGCCTCGCACCTCGAGCACGTCCTCGAACTCCGAAGGGTCGTCCACAGCGATCTCCAAGAAGAGGGTTGGGTTCTGGGGTGAGATTTGGTTATCCGAGCGCTGCTCCCACAACTTCCGGGCGTACTCCTCGGGGTCGTCATCCGGGCGGCGACGATGGGCGATTATGTGGATTTCACCCCTCCTTCTCGCGTCATCGATAAAGCTTCGGGCCGTCTCGTCTAGCTCTATCCGCTCCTGGCGCAACTCAGTGGTACGGCTTACCCGGGAGACGACCGAGGTTACGACGATCGCGATGATGAAGAACGAAGCGATCCTGATGCCGTCGGGACGCTCGATGACGTTCGCAACCAGAGTATAGACGAACACCAGGGTGACCAGCCCGAACGCTAACGTACCCAGCTTCCGTCCACGGCGCCAGGAGGAGAGCGCCACGGCGAAGGCGGCCGAGGTCATTATCACCAGGACACCGGTTGCGTAGGCTCCGGCCTGAGCATCGACATTAGCCTTGAAGATGATAGTGATCGCAAAGGCGATGGCAGTGTAGACGAGCACCAACGGCCTGACCGCCCGTGCCCATCCGGGTGCCATACCGTAGCGCGGCAGGTAGCGCGGAACGATGTTCAGAAGCCCGGCGAGCGCGGAGGCCCCGGCGAAGGCAAGGATCACTATGGTACTCACGTCATAGGCCGTGCCGAACGCGTTACTAAGGTACTCGTGCGCCAAGTAGGCGAGCGCCCTACCACTGGCTTCACCCCCAGGCTGAAACTTCTCAGGAGGGATGAGCACTATCGTAATGAAGCTCGTCGCGATCAGGTAGAAGCTCATGATCAGGGCGGCAGCCATGAGCAGCTTGCCAGTGTTACGGATTCGAACAGCCAGGCGCTCCTGCTCGTCTCCTTCGCCGTCTTGCAGGAGTGGCATTACCGTCACCCCGGTTTCGAACCCCGAGAGTCCCAAAGCCAGCTTCGGGAACACGATTAGCGCTACGCCGATCAGCGTCAGCGGGTTGCCGTACCCAACGAGCAGCGCGTCCGTCCAGTCGGCGACGCTCTGGGGATTCACGATGCTCTCGTAGAGGCCGACGGCCACGACTACGAGGTTCAGCAGGAGATAAGCCCCGACTACGAGCACCGCGACGCCGACGGCCTCCTTGAAACCCTTGAGGAAGATGGCCCCCAGCAGAGCTACCAAGACCAGGGTGATCAGAACCTCCCGGCCCTGAAAGGACTCCGGTACGAACGGGTTCTCTGTTACATGGGCGGCGGCGTCGGAAGCGGAGAGGGTTATCGTGATTATGAAATCGGTCGCGATGAAGCCCAAGAGGCACAAAACGAAGATCTTACCCTTCCAAAACGAGAGCAAGCTCTCGAGCATCGCGATCGAACCCTGGCCGTGCGGGCTTTCCTGGGCGACGTGCCGGTACATCGGTAGTGCTCCAAAGAGGGTCAAGAGCACGATGAGCAGAGTGGCGATGGGTGAGAGCGCCCCGGCGGCGAGTGCAGCGATGCCGGGCTGGTAGCCGAGCGTCGAGAAGTAGTCAACCCCGGTCAGACACGTTATCCTCCACCAGGGTTGCTGGCGATCCTTACCCTCCCTTTCGTAGGGGCCTTCGGTCTGTTCGATGCGATCCTGGAGCAGCCAGTGTGCAAACCGATGCGCCGGTCCGTTTCGGGGGGCTGTTGATTCCGTCATCAGCACTCCTGTTCTGAATGGGAATCCCGGCTCAGCGAGGCAGTCGGGCGTTGAGTAGAACGAAGCGCACGTTATGACGCGCACCATCGAGAACCAGAGTGACCGCCGAGAGGACGACCAGCAGACAAACCGACCGGCACATTTTCTGTCCCTTCCTTCGGCGCCTACGAGGTTAGCTGTCGGGTTCGGGCCGGAAGAGTAAAGCCCTACGCTCCTACGAGCGATTCACCCCGAGACCGACTGGGTCGAATTGTGGATCCCCCGCCCCTCGGAGCCACACGGGAGTTCGGCACCTCAGCTCTAGTTGTTTCCGGAGATATACTCCTGTCTCAAGGTGTTGTCAACGATATCGTCGTGCCTGTAGCAGACCCACTCCTCAACCGCGTGCTGGACGGCCCAGAAGACTATCCGGTAAAGAGCGCGAGCGCCGCGAGGATAAGGATTATGACGAGCAAGAACAGCCCGGCCATCACGAAGAAGATCCTGTCGGTCCCTCGCGGGCCGGACCTCCTCGAAGATCCCCGCGCCCTCCGGTTCCTCCGGCTGCTGGGCTTCCAACTCTTGTCGCCTCCGTAGCCCACAGCGCTTACTAGGCAGATACTCCCATGGCTTCGGCCACGAGCTCCGCGACCTCGGACGGGTTCGTCGCGACCCGGATGCCCGCCTTCTGCAGGGCCTCGCTCTTGCCCTGGGCGGTGCTCTCGCCTCCTGAGACTATGGCGCCTGCGTGTCCCATTGTCTTGCCCTCGGGGGCCGTAAAGCCGGCAATGTACGCCACCACCGGCGTCTGCATCTCGCTCTGCACGTACTCTGCAGCTAGCTGCTCGGCGTTCCCTCCGATCTCCCCGACCATCACCACGCACTCGGTCTCGGAGTCCGCCTCGAACTGCCCAAGTATCTCGATGAAGTCGGTTCCTATGATCGGGTCACCCCCTATCCCTACAGCCGTAGACTGGCCAATGTCCTGCTGGGTTAGCTCGTTGACTATCTGGTAGGTCAGCGTGCCGCTGCGGGAGACGATGCCCACGTTGCCGGGCGTGAAGATGTCGGCTGGCATGATAGAGACGTTGGACTTCTCTGGCGAGATTACCCCGGGACAGTTCGGCCCTATCAGGGTCGCATCCTTTAGCCGCAAGTAGTTCGCAACCCGCATCATGTCGTGTACCGGCACGCCCTCAGTGATGCAGCAGACGGTGCTTATCTCGGAGTCAAGAGCCTCGAAGATGGCATCAGCACACAAAGCGGCAGGTACGAAGATTATGCTCGCGTTTGCCCCGGTCTCCTTTACCGCCTCTTCTACAGTGTTGAAGACCGGCACGCCCTCGTATTCCTCTCCGCCCTTGCCGGGTGTGACTCCAGCGACTACCTGCGTCCCTGACTCTAGCATCCGCTCTGTGTGGAAGCGGCCTTGCCGCCCCGTTATCCCCTGCACCACCAGGCGCGTCTCGTTGTCCACCAATATCGCCATTCTCTGTTACCTGCCTTCGCTATTATGTGCTAGCTCGACAGCCTTTTTCGCTGCGTCGAGCATCGTCTCCTCGGTATACACGTTCTCCGGCGTGTTCTCGGCCAGGAGCTGGCGCCCCTCCTCGGCGTTGGTTCCTTCTAGGCGCACGACTATGGGCAGGTCCACGTCCTCTGACTGGTCTAGCGCTGATAGGAGGCCGCGGGCTACCTCATCCACGCGTGTGATGCCCCCGAAGATGTTGAACAGTACGCTCTTGACCTCCTTGTTAGAGGTGACGATGTCGAGGGCTGTAGAGATCTGGTCCGCATCCGCCCCGCCGCCGACGTCCAAGAAGTTCGCCGGGTCTCCGCCTGCCTCCGAGACGGCGTCGAGCGTGCTCATCACCAACCCCGCTCCGTTTCCA
>JAWWQA010000197.1:0-4086 GCA_033854695.1 Rubrobacteraceae bacterium | reverse complement strand
AGCCCCGACCAGGTCTGCACGTCCTTGACGGTGGCCGGTCCAAACGCTCCCAGGTAGCGTACGACCATCTCCTCCAGCGAGGGGGCGGAATCTCGGGAGCGGCCGAGCCAGGCCTCGGTGGGGGTGTGGGCGGCGGGCCCGCTCTTCCCCCAGACGCCGCGGGGCGGCACCTGGACGAGCGGCAGCAGGTGGCGGATGGCGCGGGCGAGGGAGGCGGGGTCGCGCTCGGGCCACCGCTCCCGCAGCAGTATGCCGAGTTCCTTAGCGGTGCGCGGCCTTTCCTCCAGCAGTGCTCGGCCGGCGGCGGAGAGCGCCTCGATGTCCACCCCCTCGACACCCGCGCGGTGGGTGCGGTTACCGTAGAGGCCGCGGTCGATGACAGGCTGCACCAGGGGGCGGAACGCGAGGCAGTCGCGGACGCTCACCAAGTGGACAGTGTTGCGCATGAGCGCGACGCGCACCGCGCGCCGGTCCAGGATCAGGCGGGCCAGCTTATCGGGATGGAAACCCTCCAGCCGTGTCCACAGGCCAATGTAAGGCGGATCGGGGGCTTGGGCCTGCATACCGATCAGGCGCTCTATGGCGTCGGCCACAGGGATTAAGTCCCGTTCCAACAGCATCTGCCTTGCAAGGGTTGCCCGGTTCAGTTCTCGGAGAGACAGCATACGGACGTTCATAAGGGTTACTATAACCAAATACCTATTCAGGTAGCTCGATTGTACCGTCGTCGCCCAGAGGGAAGGCTGGATTCCAGGCCACTTCCCAGAGGTGTCCATCGGGATCGGCGAAATAGCCGCGACGACCGAATACCATGTCTTCTGGGAGCCGAATAACCGTCGCGCCAGCGGATACCGCTTCGGCCAGCACCGCGTCAACCTGCTCGCGCTCAAACACGTTATGTGCCAGCGTGAAGCCAGAGAACCCGCCCCCTTCCGAGCCGACGTTCGCATCTTCGGCGAGAGCTTCGTGTGAGAAGAGGGCCAGTACTATCCCGCCGGTCCTTAAGAATGCGATCTCCCCTTCGACGCTGGCTCCAGACAAAGGCCACCCCAAACCATCCCGGTAAAAAGCAAGAGCGCGATCAAGATCGCGTACGCCGAGCGTCACTATGCTTACCCTGGGTTCCATTACTCGCTCCTTTTCTTGGGTCATGAAGGGATTACATAAAGGGATTATCCTAAGAAGGGGATTATCCTCAACACTCTCTTACCCCCGGTGGAGGTAAACGCGTAACGCTGTTTCTACCCCCGTTACTCACGGTAGAGTAAGCCAGTAGCCTGCGTACCGGGGGTAAAGTCGGGGTTGCTTCGATTAAGAGGTGTATCTATGAATCTGAGACTTCAGGCTCGGAAACCTTGCAAGATTGCGTTTCATTGCCAGTACTTAGCAAGGTAGACATGAAGAACGAGCACCGTTGTGGAGTTGGGATGAGGCGGACCTGATGCCGTAGCTTGTAGAGTGGCCGGTGCGTTTCGCCCCCCTACAACCGCCGCAACAACACTCGCGTGGCACGGCCTCCACTACCAGCAAACCGGCGCCGTCAACTATCCGACACGATCGGCGAGGAGAAAGACAATATTGTGTTGGAAAAACTGCGCGGCGCAGCATAATTGGAGTATGTTACGAGTGCAGGACCGTCTGAAGGAGCTGCCGGGAAGGATGGTGCTCGGTTAGACGGGAGGTGGACGATCAAGCCTAGTCAAGGGGGTGCATCCAGATGACCATGATAGTCGTTGGAACCGAAAAGGGAGGTTACGTACTTGAGGGGAGCGGCGCTTCCTGGGAAGTGGTCGGTCCCATGTTCTCGGGCTGGAAAGTGACTGCTCTTGGTCGGGGACCCGACGGCGCACACCTCGCTGCGGTAGCATCCACATGGTTCGGCGCCGCGGTGCAACGAAGCGAGGACCTCGACTCATGGGAGCAGATCGTCGACGGTCCCGCCTTCGACGAAGGAACCGGACGTAAGCTGAACCAAATCTGGACGTTCCACACAGATGGCGATCGAGTGTGGGCCGGGGTTGAAGAGGCTGCTCTCTTTAGTTCCGAGGATGGGGGATCGAACTGGCAGCCGGTTACGGGACTCAATGACCACCGCACCCGCGAGAGCTGGTTCCCGGGCGGCGGCGGGCTCTGCGCCCACCAAGTGCTAACTACTACGGAGGGCAGGATGTGGGTGGGCATCTCCGCCGCCGGGGTCTTCCGCTCTTTTGACGGTGGAGAGACCTTCGAACCCGCGAATTATGGGGTTCCGAACATTGCCTATCCGGGCGATGACGAGGCGGAGGTGGGCTACTGCGTGCACAGCCTGGCCCAGGACCCAGACCGCCCGGGCGTTATCTGGCGCCAGGATCACATGGGCGTGTTTCGCACCGAGAATGGCGGAGGTAGCTGGGAACGCATCGAATCGGGCCTACCGGCCGCGTTCGGGTTCGTCATGGCGAGAGACGGCGCGTCAGGGCGGTTGTTCGTGGTACCGCTGGAGGCCGACATCAACCGACTACCGATCGACGGTCGGCTGATGGCGTACTGCTCCGAGGACGACGGGGATTCTTGGAGGCCCGCCGGGACCGGATGGTCCGACCAGCCCCAGTTCACCTCCGTGCTGAGGGGAGCAGTCGATGCGGACCAGCAGGGCTTCGTCGCCTTCGGCACTACCGGCGGGCGCATCTGGCTCACCGAGGACGCGGGCGACCACTGGCGAGAGCTTGGCATATCGCTCCCCAGAATCCTGGCTCTAAAGGTCGTGGTGTGATGACACAGGTGGTGACCATCCCCCGTCACCTCGCCAACGTGGCAAACACCGGGCTGCAGATCCTGGTCTCCGCCGGAACGGCGGGCGCCGCGATCGACGAGCTGCTCTCTCGCCACCCAGAGCTGCGCGTTCACCTGTTCGAAGAGAGCGGGGTGCTGCGGCCTCACGTCATCTGCTTCATCGACGGAGAACCGAGCAGGCTTAGAAACCCAGACTGCGAGGTCCAGCGGGAGATTGCATTTCTTCATGCCGTTTCTGGAGGTAGCAGCTAGCCTGATATAGGCGCTCAAGATGAGCGTCCAACGCGAGGAGATGCTCGTACGCTTGGATGCGAGATTATGCCTTTGACACAAGGTTGAAGTTCTGATATACTTCACTTATGAGGCTGAGAATCCTCATTTTTACGGGCTTTATGGGCAGTTTCCTTCAACGTATCCCGCACTTTTTTGGGAAACAATCTCTTCATAGCCTCTTCGTCGGTAAGTTCGCGGGCGCGCTTCTTGCGTCTAGGCATTGGGAGACCTCCTCATGGTGAAAGTCCGTTCCGAGATGAACCTGATAAAGCTGGTAGAAAGGTTTCGCAGTGAGGGCGAGTGCCGAGCTTATCTTGAGGAGTTACGCTGGCCCGAGGGCACTCGATGCCCTCGTTGTGAGGGAAAGATAATCTCCCGCATAAAGGATCGTCACCAGTTCGATTGCGATTCATGTCGCTATCAGTTCTCCGTTACCGCTAACACCATCTTTCATGATACGCACCTTCCACTGTGGAAGTGGTTTGCAGCAGTTTACCTTATCGTGGAATCCAAAAAGGGAATCTCAGCAAAGCAAATGGAGCGCACCCTCAGTACCACCTATAGGACCGCCTGGCACCTTTGCCACCGCATCCGCGCTGCTTTCCAGGAGGTTGAGGCACAACTCCTGAAGGGCATCTTCGAAGCCGATGAAACCTTCGTGGGAGGCAAGGTAGAGGGCAAGGGGCGCGGCTACAGAGGCAACAAAGCTATCGTGGTTGGAGCAATACAGCGCGGCGGGACTATAAAGCTTCAGGTAGTAGGGGCAAGGGATAGAGAAAGCCTGCATCGTTTTCTACGTGAGCACCTTGCCGGGGATGTAGAAGCCATCTATACCGACGATTGGACAGCCTACCAGGGGATAGCCGATGAGGACACCAGACACGAAACCGTCAACCACTCTGAAAAGGAATGGGTTAGAGGCGATGTTCACACTAACTCTATGGAAAACGTATGGAGCCTGCTAGAGCGGTCAATCATAGGTAGCTACCATCACGTAAGCACGAAGCACCTAGACGCTTACTTGGACGAACTAGAGTTCCG